>CALISK010000017.1 GCA_938041625.1 uncultured Tenacibaculum sp.
CTAAGTTATAAAAGAGATTTAAATCAAGATACGGAACATGTTTTTACAACTTATGGAGGATCTAATTTTTCGGAAGATGATGCAAAAGATGATGCCATAAGAAAATTAGAAAGAGTTCAAAAAATAATGGACGGAGAAATGGATCCTGACGATAAAGACTATGAGGCAGATATTAGAGAAGAAATTTTACATGAAATAGATTCAAATAATATAGTTACCCGAAATCGTTATGGAGCAGAAGTTTTAAACTGTAAAAAAACAATGTTCATTGATGTTGATAATTGCTCAACAGGATTATTTGATATTTTTAGAGGATTAACAGCTAAAGAATCAACCTTAAAAAAAATAACAAAGAAAATTCAAAAAAAACATTTTTCACATTTAGGCTTTAGAGTCTATGAAACTTTTAAAGGGTTTAGAATTTTGGTAATCCATCGAGATTTTAACCCAAAAAGTGATGAGTCGAAAAAGATAATGCGAGTTTTTAATGCTGATTATTTGTATCGAAGATTGTGTATAAAGCAGAATTGTTACCGAGCAAGATTAACGCCTAAGCCTTTTCGAATAGATCAGAAGGGAATTCGAATAGTTTTCCCTAAAAAAGATCCTATTCAGGAAAAAAGAATAGTAGAATGGATTAAAGAATACAATTCAAAATCTGAAAATTTTGCAAGTTGTAAATTGGTTTTTCAATATGGTAGACCTACAACGAATCGCGTAATTGAATATCATGATAAAGAAACAAAAGCATTAACTGATTACGAATTGGCATAATTAAGAATTAAAGGAATAATTCATTTAAAAAACAGCAACATTGTTTAATAATGGTTGTAATTAATACACTTGAAAACTTAAGATATAAAGTTAGTATCTATAGTGTTGTCAGATTTTTTGTTTTTTATTTTTAAAGTAAAAAATTAAAAACAAAGAAAAAGTTCTGATTAAATACTATAAAAAAATTATTCCTTTTAATTTTCAAATTTACCGTAACCAGTATGTTTGTTAATTATTAGCTAGTTAAAACTTTTTCGAAATCATGTTTAACCAATCTAAAATATCTTCTGTAGTTTCAAAATATCTATTAGCTTCATTAGTAATAACATTTAGTAAGAATTTATCATTAAAATCGATACTAATAAGCTCTTTTTTAGTTTTTTCTATAATTTCATTATTGTTGTTTAAAATAAATTGATCTACAACTTGTTCGTCAGTTAAACCATCTAAATCTGCTTCTGGGAAATAGCCAGCAAAAAAATCGAAAAGTAATGGATGTTTTTCTTGTAAATTTATCATAAGTTAAAAGTTATAACACCCTAAAAGTAATCGTTTTTAGGGTGTTGAATTATTTATATTTTAAAAAGATTAGTTAGGGTAAGCAGTTAATATTTTATAGCCATAACCAGCACAATTTCTTCTTTCTAGTACAACTCTAAAGCTTCTTGTATTATAAGTAGAACTAGCTCCTCTTCTTAATACTCTTCCTATGTTTCTTCTATGCGTATAATTTAAAACTAATCTAGAACCACCACTACCATTTAACCAATTATTTACGCGACTGCTGTTTCTATCAATAGCATTGTAAATAACTTGCCCTGCCTGATTTAGTTCATAAAAAGTACTAGCAGCGCTAATATTACTAGTATTTAAACGATTACGAAGGTAAGAATCAGATTTTGCAACATGTCTTTCAATAGTATGTCCTCCACAATTTTCATGAGAAATTAAAAAGCTCGAACCACCTCTTTTAGTAATAGATAATTCGTTAGTTTTTGTGTTTTCAGAATTCTCTAGGGTACTAATTACTTGAGGAGAATTTGAAATAATTTCATCATCCTGACAAGCATTAAATGTAGATAATGTAAGTAAACTAAGTAATGCTAGCTTTAAAAAGTAATTGAATTTAAAAAGTTTCATAATAATAATTTTAATTAGGTTAATTAGTGAGTTTAAAATTATGATTACAAAAAGAAGTAAACGTAAATATTAGATTAGCGTTTGGTTAGAATATTGTTAATAAAAATATTTTCTGCTTTTAACAAAATTAGATTACAAAGAGTAAATTTATTTTACTACTTTGTGAACCAATTAACAAAAAAACAAAAATTTTATGTTTCCAGCTATTATTGCTATTTTAGGAGGTCTTATAGCAGCATCTTCTTTAATTGTTTCAAAAAAACCAAACGCTCAAGAATTATTAGATAAAATTACACCATACCAAGGATGGATTGGGGTTTTATTGATGTTTTGGGGAATTAGAGGTGTTTTTTATTTTGTATTTACATACTTTTCAATACAAGGAATTTTGATATCTGGATTAGAATTAGCTGTTGGTTTCTTATTAGCTTATGGTTTAATTTCTAAATATTTATTAGAAAAAAATGAAGAAGCTAAAGAGAAAGGACAGTTATTAAGATCTAAATTAGTTAAGTATCAGGTACCTGCTGGTATTGCTTTGGCAGTATTAGGAGTATTATCAATTTTAAGAATCTTTTAAATTCTTAAATAATAAATAAATTTAAAATCAGCTATTCTTGTTATGAGAGTAGCTGATTTTTTTATTTTAAAACGAAATAGTATACAATATTACTTAAACGAAAAAGGATAAAAGACAAACGAAAATTAATCCTTATTACTGTAAAAAATATTTAAGACTATGTAGTGAAAATTAAATAAATACTTTTGTTTAGTAACGATGGTTTTATTGATAAGACATATTTTTAATTTTTAAGAATAATGAAAAAAATAAAAAACATAACGGTATGATTATTTATGAAACAAACTAAATAGTAGTTGGGGTTATGAAAAAAATAATATTTTTTTTACTAATAATTCAGTTTTTTAATTGTAAAACTGAGAATAATAACTATAAAATTATTGATGTTTCTGAAGAAAGAACTCAAAAATTAAAAGAAAATAATGTTGAAGAAAAATGGGTACTTGCTAAATCTGGATTAAATTATAGAAAGACACCAAAAGGAGAAATACTAGGAAAATTTGAATTTGGAGAAAAATTAGAAGTAATTAAACAGAGTAATATTTTTGAAAGCATTAAAGACGGGAAAAAGTTAATATATAACGAATGGCTAGGGGTTAAGAGAAAAGGTGAATTAGATATAAAATACGTCTTTGGAGGCTTTTTGGCTAATGAAAAACAATTTGAAAAAATCAAAAAAAACTTAACGTCAAAAAGAGAAATATCAATTCCCTATTCTCATGAAAATTTAATAGGTAAAAAATTCTTTATTTATGATGAAGAAAATAACATTGTAAATGATGCTAGTTTTACAAAAGGTAGTGATTTAAGGTTTTATAAAGATCATATAACTGAAGTTGAAGTTATGGAAAATAGATGGTTTGAAATTAATTCGTACTCATTTGAAAATGATTTTTTAATATATAACAAAGAAAAATATTCAAAGAAATTTAAGTACAATAAATCGAAAGGAATTTTAACAGAATATACAAAAGACTATACTGTAAAGTATATAGATAGCATTGTTCTTTTTAAAAAAGGAAGTAAAATTAAGTATAAATATATAACAGAAAGCACTTTTCCTGATAAAGACATTATCGATTATCGTGATTTTAGAAAAAATACTATTAAAACTACAGATAACACTAAAAAGATTTACAGTGAATGGATTGAAGATAATCTGATTCTTTTGGATAGTGTTGTAGGAGATATAAATAAAGATAATATTCAGGATAGAATTTATTTTACAGTAGATGAAGATTTTAGCAGAGCAAACGATGTAACAAAAGAGTTTGAAGTTAAAACCCTTATTTTATTGGGAACAAATAATAAAGACTTATTTAAACTTTACCATAAGAGTAAAACAATTGTTCCTGGTTATTTTGATAAATATGGTACCAATTACAAAGAGCAACCTTTTTGGGGTTTAAAATTAGAAAAAGGAATATTAGAGTTTTATTTTAATTATGAAGATAGAGAAGGACTTGCTGTAACCTACTATTTTGAATTTGAATATAAAAAAGAAGAAGTAATTTTAACGAAAATTTCAAAGATACTAACAACTAGGGAAAATGAATTTAACCAAACGGTCAACTTACCTAAATTTGATTTAACAATTCAAGATTTTGATGTGTACAAATTTATTGATGTGGACTATAGTTCAAAGTTTTAATATATTGTTACAAATAAATTGAAAAAAAGAACTAAAAGTTATGATTAATAAGTTAAAAAAGCATCCTAAAAAAAGTGTCTTTTTTCTGATTTTAATAATAAGTTATTACTTCTCTTTACCGAAACAATTATTTAATACTCCAACATCAACTGTAGTAACTTCAAAAACTGGTGATTTATTAGGAGCTGTTATAGCTGAAGATGGACAATGGCGTTTTCCTGAATTAGATACAGTACCTTATAAATTTAAACAGTGCATTGTTCAGTTTGAAGATGCATATTTTTATCGTCATTTTGGCTTTAATCCTATTTCTATTGGAAAAGCATTTATAGCAAACAGAAAAGCCAAAAAAGTAGTTAGAGGAGGAAGTACTTTAACACAACAAGTAATTCGTTTATCAAGAAAAAAAAATAAAAGATCTTATTTCGAAAAAATAAAAGAACTCATACTTGCTACACGTTTAGAGTTTAGATACTCAAAAGAAAAAATTTTAAAACTATATGTTTCTCATGCTCCGTATGGAGGAAATGTAGTAGGGTTAGAAATGGCTTCTTGGCGTTATTATGGTTTGCAACCAAATCAATTATCTTGGTCAGAAAGTGCCACTTTAGCAGTATTACCAAACGCTCCTTCATTAATTTATCCAGGAAAAAATCAACAACGATTAAAAATAAAAAGAGATCGATTGTTGAAAAAACTCTATAAAAATAATGTCATAGATAGTATCACTTATATTTTGGCTAAAGAAGAAGAGTTACCTCAGAAACCTCATAAATTACCAACATTAGCTTCTCATTTTGTACAAAAAATAAATAAAAAGCATAAGGGTAAACGTTTACAAAGTTCGTTAAATATTCACATACAGCAAAAAGTGAATTATTTAGCGAAAAGACATTATGAAAAGTTAAAACAAAATGAAGTTTTCAATTTGGCAGTGTTAGTGTTAGATGTAAAAACAAGAAAAGTAATTTCATATATAGGAAATTCTCCTACCGATAAAAGACATCAAAAAGATGTAGATAATGTAATGTCGCCTAGAAGCACAGGCAGTACTTTAAAACCATTTTTATTTGCTCATATGTTACAATCGGGAGATTTATTACCTACACAATTACTAAAAGATATTCCAACAGAGATAGCGGGTTATACGCCTAAAAATTTCGATTTATCTTTTGATGGAGCAGTAGCAGCGAATGAAGCATTAACACGATCGTTAAATATTCCTGCGGTTAGAATGTTACGAGCGTATGGTTTAGAAAAATTTAGAGCAAATTTAAGAGATTATAAAATTAAACACATTAATAAATCAGCAGATTACTATGGTTTGTCCCTTATTTTGGGAGGTGCCGAAGCTAATTTATGGGATTTATGCAAGTTATTTGCTGGCTATGCAGGCACTGTAAACCATTATGAAGAACTGAAGCATAACTATTATGCAAACGAATTTTTGTCGCCAAGCTATTTAAAAGATGAACCAATAGATTTTGGAAATGTAATAAAAGAAACAAATTATGTAGATGCTGGATCTACTTATTTAACTTTAAATACGTTAACAGAAGTAAATAGACCTTTATCAGATCAAGCCTGGAAATATTATGATTCTTCGCAAAAAATAGCTTGGAAAACAGGAACTAGTTTTGGTAATAAAGATGCTTGGGCAATAGGTACTACTTCTAAATATGTGGTAGGAGTTTGGGTTGGGAATTCTGACGGAGAAGGAAGGCCAGATTTAACAGGAGTAGGTAGTGCTTCTCCATTAATGTTTAATGTTTTTGATATTTTACCCAAATCAGATTGGTTTTTAGAACCTTACGAAGATTTAGTTGAAGAAGAAGTGTGTGCTGAAAGTGGCTATTTGGCATTACCCATTTGCGTTTCTGAAAAAAGAAGGATTCAGAAAAATGGTATTCGAGCAAAATCATGTCCGTATCATATAGAAATTCAATTAGATAAAACAGAAAATTTTAGAGTAAACTCTAATTGCGAATCTGTAGATAATATGATACAAAAAACATGGTTTGTATTACCGCCTGTTATAAGTTATTATTATAAACAAAAGAGCCCTAATTATTTAAAATTACCCGATTTTAAAGAAGGTTGTAGCTCTTTAGATAAAGAGGTTATAGATTTTGTTTTTCCAACAAAGTATAGAACAAAAATATCATTAACTAAAGGGAATAATGGAGTTTTAAATCCAGTAATTTTAAAATTGACACATGGAAATCCTGAAGCCTCTATTTATTGGTATTTAGATGATAAATTTATAAAAGAAACGAAAGATTATCACGAAATACCTTTAAAACCTAGTATTGGAGAACATGTAATTACTGTAATAGATCATTTAGGAAATGAAAAAAAATGTGTTATAGAGGTAGAGTAGTGGTTGTTTTTAAATTATGATGTTAACATGTATTTGAGTGTGTATTTTTATACAATAAGAAGTATGAATTTAAAATATATTCAAAGTGCTTTTAGGAGATAAGAGAAATGAAAAAATTATTTATAATATTAATAGTATTAATTCCATTAATAATAAATGCTCAAAAAGTATTTTATGTTAATGCCAAATCAGGGTTAAACTTTAGAGAAAAAGCAAAAGGTAAAATTCTAGGTAAGTTTAAACATAAAGCAGCTTTAGAAGTTCTAGGTTTTACCGATGAAACAGATTATATTAAAGATGGGGGAAATTACATTTCAGGAAGTTGGGCTAGAGTAAGAAATAATGGTAAAATAGTATATGTATATGATGGATTTCTAGCAAATAAAAAGCCTGTTGATAATTATGGTGAGATAAAATATATGACAGATTTATGCGATTGTTTTGGTCAGTTTGATAAAGATGATTATTCAGAATTAACATTGAAAAAGATAGCGGAAACTTATATTGATGAAGCTGGAAGAATGAATTTCTTTTACAATGTAACTCCTCCAGATATAGAAGATATAGAGAAGTTAGATATTAATAAACTAATACAAGTACATAAAAATAAAATTAAATATTTAAAGAGCATAAAGATAAATTCAACGTATTGGACTAGAAGGATTAAAGAAGAAGTAGAATATGCGAAGAGAACATTTATAGTTGATGAAATAATGCTTTTAGCTTATAAAACCCCTGAAAAATTAAATAATTATGATGTAGGTGATGAAGCATCTCACTACAGAAGCGTATTGATAGCTGGAGGAAAGGAGATGCTTAATGAATGGGAAAAACTCATTCAAGAAAAAAAAAGAGGACGTTATAATCTTGATACATATGAAAATGAATACCGAGAGAAAAGAGGATCTAAAAGAAAGTATGATTATGCAAGGTCAGATTTAATGCGCTACAGAATGTGGAATAATATGAAACATCCAAAAAGGCCGAATAGAGATAA
>CALISK010000018.1 GCA_938041625.1 uncultured Tenacibaculum sp.
AATTATATTTGTGGTATGAGAAATGAAATATTGAGACCTAATGTAGATGAGTATTATGTAAATGAACAAGGATATCGAGTTTTTAAAGAAACGTATCATTTAAGAAGAGGCTATTGTTGTAAAAGTGGATGTAAGCATTGTCCATATGGATATGATAAAAAAACAGATAGTTTTAAGTGATTAAGTAGCGAATAACATGAGTTTACCAGAAAAAGTTAAGGAGGTTGTACCAGTACAGAAAATACTTGAAGTGGAAAATTGGTGGGAAAAACTAAGTAACGAGAATAAAAAAGAATTAGAATCTTTATATTTAGAAGATTCGATAGATGAAGATAGGTTTGTTGCAATTCAGTTGTGTGGTAAATTTGTAGAGCAAGAAAAAGTATTAGAGTTAAATCCTTTTTGGATAAACCATTTTTATGAATACATAGTAAACCATGAACTTATAATAGATGAAACAAAAGTAAAAGGAGGTATGGTTTGTTTTTCGAACAAAGAAGCTGAATTAGCTATAAAGAGAGGTGTTTTGTATAAAGATTTTAAATGTCCAGAAGTTAATAATAAATGCTTAATGAAAAAGTTACTTAGTGTAGAAGAGAATAAAAAATCTTTTCAATTTTATATTAAATTTAAATTGCTACAAGAGAATAAGAATAAAGAGATGGTGACTTATTAGTAAAAAAAGTATCAAAATAATAAATAAAGAATTCAAAAATGATTAAAAAGATATTAATAGCATTTGTAGCATTTCAATTTGTAGGATGTGCAGAATTACAAAAAATAGTAAGTCAATTACCTCAAGCTGGTGGAGCATTAACGCAAGGACAAATAGGTTCTGGTTTACGTCAGGCATTAGATAATGGTATTAAGCACCAGGTATCTAAGTTAACTTCAAGAGATGGTTTCTATAGAAATGAGCTAGTTAAAATTTTATTACCTAAAGAATTACAGGCAGTTGATAAAGGTTTGCGTAAGATAGGGTTAAGTAAATTAGCTGATGAAGGAATTAAATCGTTAAATAGAGCGGCTGAGGATGCGGTAAAAACAGCTACACCTATTTTTGTAAATGCGGTTAAAAATATTAGTTTTAGTGATGCTAAAAATATTTTATTAGGAAATGATAATGCTGCAACTAGTTATCTTCAAGGAAGAACAAACTCAGCGTTATATTCAAAATTTAATCCAGTAATTAAAAAATCTTTTGGTAGAGTTGGTGCAGATAAAGTGTGGGGTAATTTAATATCTAAATATAATTCAATCCCTTTTGTGAATAAAGTGAATCCAGATTTAACAGATTATGTTACAAACCAAGCATTAAAAGGTGTTTTTAAAATGATTGGAGTAGAGGAAAAAGGAATTAGAAATAAAATAGGATTAAGAAATACAAGTTTGTTAAAGAAAGTGTTTGCTTTACAAGATAAGAGATAAAATTAGTTACAATTTATTATTGTTTACAGTCTCAAAAAAGAATTTTTTATAGGTGTTTCCTATAGGAAGTTCTTTTTTTTCGATCCATACAGAATCATTATCTATTTTATTAATATGTTTTATAGATACAATATAAGATTTATGTGTTTGAATAAATTGAGATGAAGGCAAATGATCTTTAATATTCTTAAGTGTATTATAAGTTATTATTTGTGTATTCTTTAATTGAATGTTTACATAGTTTTTTAAACTTTCAACATATAAAATTTCGTTTGCAAAAACTTTTACAAATTTGTTTTTTCCATCAGTTTTTAAAAAGAAAAAATTGTTGTCAGTAATTTCAATTTTAGGAGAAGTTATTTTTTGCTGTTGAACTTTCAGTACTGATTTATAAAAACGCTCAAATTCAAAAGGTTTTAACAAATAATCAACAGCAGAAACCTCATAGCTATCTAATGCAAATTGAGGATATGCGGTAGTGAAAATAATGTTTGTTTTGCCATTAATGATTTTAGAGAGTTGAATGCCCGTGAGTTCAGGCATTTGAATGTCTAAAAAAACTAAATCAATTGTTCCCTTTTCAATATGTTGTAATGCTTCTAAAGGATTGGTGTAAGTTGCCTCAATATTTAAAAAAAAGACTTTTTCTACATATTTTTCTAATAAACGAATAGCTGGTGGTTCGTCATCAATGATGATGCAAGTTAATTGTTCATTCATAAAGGTAATTTTAAATAAGTTTTAAAAATAAGATCGTCTTCATTAGATTCTAAAATAAAATTATCTTTAAAAATAACTTCTAATCGTTTTTGAATGTTTTGAGTTCCAATACCAGATTCCATGTATTTTTCAGCTTTATTAATATAGTTTTCAGTTGTAATTTCTAATGAATGAGAAGTAACAGTGATTATTATTTTTGCGGGCTTATTAATGTTGTTTATAATACCATGTTTACATACATTCTCTACAAAATGTATTAAAATAAGAGAAGGTATTCTTTGTTGAATTATAGCACCATTAATTTGAAGTGTTAAATGCAAATTGTTTTCATACCTACGTTTAAAAAAATAGACGTAATCTTTTATAAATTGAATTTCTTTTTCTAAAGAAACATAATCATCAGAAGTTTCATAAGTAACATAACGGAGTAATTGAGAAAGTTTTAAAATATCATGAGCAGTCTCTGGTTTTTCATCATATAATTCTGCGTAAAAATTATTTAGGGTGTTGAATAAAAAATGAGGACTCAATTGTGATTTTAAAGTTGTTAATTGAGCTTTTTGATGTTGAATGTTTAGTTTGTGTAAAGCATCTTTATGCTCGTTGTTTCTAAAAAGTAAATAAATAACACTACTATATAAACAAGCTTTTAAAGCATAAATAAAACTATCAGTTAAATAAATAAAAGTAATGTTTTTATGTTTTAAATTGTAATTGTTTAGATTAAAAAGAGCAGGGGAAATAATTTCTTCTAATAAAAATCGAATACCTGCAAATAAAAGAATCATTAAAATAATAGAAAAACTAAACCAAACATATTTTTTTTTATTTAAAAAGTGAGGTAAGAAATAGTAATAATTTAAAAAGTAAATAGAAAAGAAACTAATGCTATAGGTAAGAGTTAATAATACTCCGTGTTCTAAAGATAATTTATTAGATCCTTTCATGATAATTCCCCATCCAAAATCTATCAATATTAAAATAATGATAATGTATAAGTTGTATAGGAATTCTTTGTTGTTTTTCATAATTAAAACTTAAATGTAAAATGTTTTATATCTAATTCAATAAAAAAAGGACAAAACCTTTCCTTTTTTATATAAACCCTAGTTTTTATACAACGAAAATATAAATGTATTGTATTGCTAGTTTAATAATCAAAAATAGACTGTTGATATAATTTAACTTTTTTACCAAATATTCAATTGTACTCTTGTAATGAATTTAAATAAAGGAAGAGTATGAAAAAATATGTGATAATTTTATTAGCTATTTTCTTGGCAAGGTGTGAGCAAGAAAAAGAAAAAAATATTGAAAAAGAGGCAATAGAGATTGATAAGGATTATATAAGAAGTAAATTATCTTATTTCACAATAAATAATGCTAAAATAGAAGGAGGAGGTAAGAAAATGCTACAAAAGATGATCGATGAATCACAATTTGTTGTTTTTGGAGAGAATCATTATTCTAAACAAACATCAATACTAACAAAAGCATTAATTCCACTTTTAGCAAAAGCATCTTACACAAATTTTGTTGTTGAAGTAGGCCCCAATTCGGCGAATAAATTAAAAGAATTGTCAACTTCATATGAGAATACTGTTGAACAACTTAAAGTGTTTAACACGAAATATAAGTTTAAAGAATTTGGTGAAAGTGCAGATCCTATTCCGTTTTTCGCGGGAATAGAGGATGCTGAATTTCTTTCAGAAATGAGTAAGTATAACATGAAAATAATAGGAATAGATCAAGAATATTATTTTTCAATACTTTTTTTAATGGATGAGTTACTTAAGGAAGCAGAAGAAAAAACAGGTTATCAAAAAATTGTTGGTATGAAAGTGAAAGCAGAAGAAAAGATTTATCAATATTTTAAAAAAGAAGAAAAAAAGGAGATTAAAAGTGCTTTGGAGGAAATATTAAAAGATATAGATATTCTTAATTTTTTTAATCAGTTTGATAAAGAAGATGTTAAGGCAAATAAAATAATAAACGATTTAAAGTTAAGTTGGGATATCTACATGAGATGGAGACAAGATTCTCATGTTGATAGAATTAGTTATATGAGAAATAATTTATATGACATATATAAGCAAAATTCTAAAGTTAAAATGTTTATAAAAGTAGGGAGTTTACATGCTTCAAAAATAATTTCAAACAAAGCTTATGATATTGGGAATTTTACAGAAGAATTAGCAATTAAAAACAATACTACAAGTAGTAGTATTAATTCATGGAGACCTTATTATAAAGAAAAAGACTCTATAACTAATAATTTGAAAAAATATAAAAAGTACTATAAAAGATTAGCGCTATTTACCATGTTTTCTAAAAAAGAAGAATGGACAATAATTGA
>CALISK010000019.1 GCA_938041625.1 uncultured Tenacibaculum sp.
ATAATAATATATGACAATAATGGTACTGAATATATTCGTAAAAAAACAACTAAGAAAAACGAAACAATCAATACCAGCGGATTAAAACCTGGCGTTTATTATTTAAACGTTTCAGATACTTTTAAAACCAAAATCATTAAAAAATAAACTAAATAAAAGGTCGTCTAAAAAGCGACCTTTGTTTTTTTCTAGTTGCATATATATTTTCTTTTTATATCTTTATTTCCATTTAAAGCCAACATGATGAAATACGAAGCTTCTACACCCGATGAATATGTTGCACAACTTCCTGAAGAAAGAAAAGAAGTTCTAGAAAAATTACGTAAAGTTATTTCGGATAATTTACCTAAAGGTTTTGAAGAAGGTATTAATTATAACATGATTGGGTATTATGTTCCTCATACTATATACCAAGCTGGTTATCATTGTGATCCTAAATTACCTTTGCCGTTTATGAATATAGCCTCTCAAAAGAATTCTGTTAATTTATACCATAGTGGTATTTATTCTAAAAAAGAGTTGCTAGATTGGTTTGTTAATCAGTATCCAAAGCATTCAAAACGTAAATTAGATATGGGAAAAAGCTGTGTTCGTTTTAAAAAAATGGATGAGATTCCTTACGAATTAATTGCAGAGCTTTGCACTAAAATTAGTGTTCAGGATTGGATACGTATTTATGAAGAAAGCGTAAAAAAATAAATATTTTTTTTAATAGATATATTTATTTCATATATTAGTAACCAGTTACGTATTAAGAAACAAAAATGGATTTTGACAAAATAGGAGAAATGGCATTAGGAAGTAGACTAAGAGCTTTAAGTGATAAAGTTACCAAAGATGCAGAACAAGTTTATAACCTTTACAACGTAGAATTAAAACCTAAATGGTTTCCTGTATTCTATTTTTTATCTAATTATAAGAAAGAAGCTCCCATTACTTTAATAGCTAAAGAGATTAATCAATCTCACCCTTCTATTATAAAGATTGTTCGAGAAATGTCTAAAGCAAAATTAGTTCAAGAAAAAAAAGATAAACTTGATGGCAGAAAAAATAATATTTCATTAACAAAAAAAGGCCTTGATATTTCTGTTAAAATAGAAAACCAATATTTAGATGTTGAAAGCGCAATAAAAAACACTTTGCAACAAACAAATCATAATATTTGGTTGGCTACTCAAGAATTTGAATATTTATTAAACGAAAAATCTCTTTTGACAAGAGTTATTGAAGAAAAGAAAATTAGACTATCGTCAGAAATAAATATTGTAACTTATTCACCTGAACATCATTCTGCTTTTAAAAAACTTAATGAAGAATGGATAACTACTTATTTTAAGTTAGAAAACATAGATAAGGAAACACTAAATAACCCTGAAAGTTATATTTTAAAAAAAGGAGGAGAAATTTTAGTTGCTATACAAGAAAATGAAGTTATAGGGGTTTGCGCTCTTATAAAAATGCAACACAAAAAATACAATTATGAATTGGCTAAAATGGCAGTTTCCTCAAAATATCAAGGTAGAGGTGTTGGATATTTATTAGGTAAATCGATTATTAAAAAAGCAAAATCATTAGGCGCTTCAAATTTATATCTTGAAAGTAACACTATTTTAAAACCAGCTATTTCACTTTATGAAAAACTTGGTTTCAAGAAAATAGCAGATCATCATTCTCCTTACGAACGATGCAATATTCAAATGGAATTAAAATTAGATTAAAATCTCGAACAATGAAAAAAGGTAAAGTAACGGGAATTGGAGGCGTATTTTTTACAACTGATGATGTAAACGCTACTAAAGAGTGGTATAAGAAACATTTAGGTTTTAATACTGATGATTGGGGATCTACTTTTTGGTGGAAAGATAATGAAGGAAAAAAAGCATCAACACAATGGAGCCCTTTTAAAAAAGATACAGATCATTTTCTTCCTTCCAAAAAGGATTTTATGATTAATTATAGAGTTGAAAATTTAAAAGAATTATTAGAAGAACTTAAAAAAGAAGGCATTACTATTCTTGGAAAAATAGAAGAATATAGCTACGGTAAGTTTGGCTGGATTATAGATTTAGATGGTAATAAAATTGAACTTTGGGAACCTATAGATGAAGCTTTTTTATAATTCTGCTGCTTGTGATATTAAATCTATAGTAACTTTATAAATAGGTTTCTGTATCATTTTACTTCTTAACCAAGCATAAAAACTCATCACAAAAATATCTTCTTCTTTTGCTCCTATCCATTCAAAAGAGTTTTCTATTTTGGTTATAAATTCTTTAGATGTTATTTCTTTAGGGTTTGTATAATAAGAAACTACATGTTGTAAGAAAACAAGTACTCGTTCTTGGCCGATTTCTTTTAAATAAGAAGAGAACTGACGCTTAAAACGTAACAGTCTACTTTCAAACACTTCTAAATAATCTAACTCAACTAAAAGCAAAATTTCAATCAAACACTTTTTTATTACCCACTCCTTCCCTACTTTTTCTGTATACCATTTATCTGTATGGTATAATTTAGAGAGTAATTTATACGCTTTTTGTATTTCATTTTTTTGAAAAGAAAATACAATTAAACTTAAATGTAAATCCAATACACTTACAATATCTGTGTGTTTTTTCTTTAATAAAAATTCTAATCTTTCAATAGCCTCTTCTTGTTTGTTAGTATAATTCAAATTTAACGTGTATAGCAACTCATATTTTAACTGAAAAACACGTTGATACTTTCTCTTGTTTTTACCTATTTCATTTTCCATTATTTCTAAAAAGAACATCGACTTTCTAAATTGTTTTGTTCTAAATAATGTATTTGCGATCATATATAAAACATGAATGTGATAAAAACGTTCTTTTTCTTTATTCGTGTGTTCTTTTAACAAATCATACATCTCTAACATAAAAGATTCTATCTGTAAATAATCTTTTGTTACAAATGCAGAAATACTTGCTATGGTTAATAATTGATATAAAGATTTAAAAGACAATGTTTCATCTATACTAATTTTTTGCTCATTCAATATTGTAAATAATATCTTCTGAAAATCAACAACCTCACCTTTATTACTAATTTGATGAAGCATTTTCCTGATTTTTGCATAAACAATATTTAATTCTTCTTCTAACGTATATGACTTCTGGTTCTTTTTAAAATCACTAATTAATCTCTCTAGATCTTCTTTCTCATTCGCATAAGAAAACTGAATTTTTAAATGATAAATTTCATTTAAATAAGGATATAACTGATACTCTTTAGCAATCACCGTCGCTTTATCTAATAGTTTAAATCCAATTAAAAATTGTTGTTGTTGTAAAAAAGAACGCGCAACCAGTATGTACTTTATAACTTGAATTTTATCTGAATTCTCTTCTTCTAAATTTAATGTTGCTAAAAAATCTATTAATGATTCATATAATCTCTTTCTAAGTGCGTGATAAGCATCTTTCTTTTTCTTTGGATATAATTTATTGCACATTTCTTCAGAAGACAACTCATCTAAGTATAATAACTTAAAAAGTTCAATGTTTTTAACGTCCGTTCTCCTATTCTTTTTATGTAAAAAGTACAAGAATTTTGTATAATCATCTTTAGAAAAAGAAGAAATTATTGTTTTCAAACTCATTTTAAATCATCAGTTAATATTTATAAATATACCATTATTACTATATAAAATAAATAAAATTAAAAATTAAATCATCAGTTTAGTCTTTAAATAGTTTTTCACAACATGCTACATCTGCGCATCTTTGTACCATAATCATTTAAAACAAATTATTATGGATTATCAAACAACAGTTTCAAACAAAGAAACAACAAACAAAAAAGTAAAGAAAAAAGAAAAGAAGGTATTTAATCAAAAACCAACAGGTGCTTTTATAGGGGCTTCATGGGCTGCATTATTTGTAGGTATTACTGCTTATTGTATTGGTTTATGGAATGCTACTATGTTACTAAATGAAAAAGGATATTATTTTACGGTACTCTTATTTAGTTTATTCTCTGTAATTTCTGTGCAAAAAGCAGTTAGAGATAAGTTAGAAGGAATTGAAGTTACCGAAATGTATTATGGAATTAGCTGGGCAACTACTGTAATTTCTATATTATTATTAATTATAGGATTATGGAATGCTGATTTAGAGCTGAATGTAAAAGGGTTTTATGGAATGTCATTTATGCTAAGTATATACGCTGCAATTGCTGTGCAAAAAAATATAAGAGATATTGCCTATATAGATAGAGATGAAGACAAAAAGGATTTGTTTTGATGATCCGATTAACTTTCTAAGTTAATCATAACCCAACAATTTATATTGTTGGGTTTATTTTTATTTCTTTAAATTTGAAAAGGTATCTAACTTAAAATCAATAGAAATGTCTGAAGAAAACAAAAATTTAGAAGATCACGCAAATGAAGCTGCTAAGAATATAGAAAACACTACAAATGAATCTTCTACAAATAAAGCAAAAGAAGCTTTTAATGATGCTGCTGAAAAAGCATCTGAATTCGCAGGAGATGCTAAAGAAGCATTAGGTAACGTTGCAGATAAAGCTGGTGAATATGCAAAATCTGCTGAAGAAAAAATATCAGAATTTGCAGGAGATGCTGGAGAAAAATTAGCTGACTTAGCAGATGGTGCTAAAGAAGCATTTTCAGATGCTAAAGAAAAAGTAGCTGAAGTTTTAGCTAGCGAAGAAGCTCAAAAAATAAAGGCAAAAGCTAGTGAGTTTGCAGAAGACGCTAAAGAGGTTTTAAGTGATGTTACTGAAAAAGCAGCAGATTTAGCTGAAGATGCTGTTGAAGAAATTAAAGAAGTTAAAGAGAAAACTAAAAATTTCTTTCAACGTTTATTCGGAAAATAATTTCATCATACCTTTTAACTATTTAATTTACATTTTACAAAAGGCAACACATAAAATAGTGAAAGAAAAAATAAAACCCTTACCTTAAATAAAAAAAATCATCACCTTTATTAAGGTTTTAACAATAATTCTAGAATAGGAACCATATAAAACAAAAAAAACTAACCCTATAAAGGATTAGTTTTTTATTTAAATTTACAACAATAATATAATTAAGGGGCAATTGTTTCTTCTTTAGACATTAAACCAAAAAACTTATCTAAGTTTGGTAAAATAACAATTCTTGTTCTACGATTTCTCGCTCTATTACTAGCCGTATTATTTTCTACTAAAGGCATTGAACTCCCTCTACCCGCAGCTATTAATCGATTAGAATCTACATTATATTTTTTATCTAACAATCTTACAATAGAAGTAGCTCTTTTTACACTTAAATCCCAATTGTCTTGTAATACTCCATTATTAATAGATCTAGAATCTGTATGACCTTCAATCATTACATCCATACTTGGCTCAGAATTAATCACATTTGCTAATTGTTGAATTAATTTATGTGCTTTTCTTTTAACTCTATAACTTGCCGTATTAAATAATAAATTATCTGCTACAGATATCATCACTACTGTTTTATCAATATTTATATCTATATCTTCAGAATTTTCTAACTCAGAAGTATTGATAGATTTTTTTAAACTATAAGCAACCGCCACATTCATTGAATCTTTTAATGTTTTTGCATTTGCTAATTCAGCAGGATCAACTTTAGTTAAAGTTGCTCTCATTTTTTCTTTCATTGAGTTAGAAATAACTGCTGTATTTCCTACCATATCTAATTTAACATTGTTCTCTTCTTTTAAATTAGAATTGTAATTCTTTAATGAACTAATTTTCTCATTATAACTTTCTACTCGTTGCTCTATCTTTGCAAACTTTGCTTCTAACTGTTGCTTTTCTATGGTCGTTTTTTGTAAACTACCTTTTGTATCTTGATATTGCTTTTCAAGTGCTACATATTTCTTTTTCGAAACACAAGAACTCAAAACCAAAGCAGAAACACCTAAGAGGATTATAGTTTTTTTCATTTTTATTTTACATTTAATTGGTTGTTATGGATAACGGGGATCTTTTGTAAATATTATACATAAAAAAAAGCTGTTTATAAAAAACAGCTTTTTCATTAATTCTTTAAGAAGAATATTCTTTTGTATTTAAGCCCAGATTTCAATACCTCCACCTGTTGGTCTTATACCTCCTCCACCAGTACCTGTAGAACCTCCTGTTCCTCCACAACTAGGGTGATTTGTGATAAGTGAAGGGTAATTTAAATAACAATCTTGTCCTTGACCTTCATTTAATATATAATTTGTTCCTTCACAACGGTATGTACAAGTTACTGACAATGAATTTCCCCCTTTTACTTCTTTTTGCTTTTCATTATTTAAAGAAGTTACCCCATTTAACTCTAAAATGTTTTTAACATAATCCCTGTTTTTATATTTTTATGTAGGATAAATCTAGTAAAAGGCTCTTGAATATAAATGTTAAAAAGGTTAAGCGCTATCAACTATTTAAAAAACGATCAACCTTCCATTGTAAGTGTAATTATTAACGTAACGGCAGTTTTTCGAAAAACTACTTAAATACAAGCAAATTTTATTAAGCTTCCTTAAGTCCTAAATATTAAACACCCTAAAAAAAAGAATATTAAAGGATAAAGCGGCAAACAATAAATTAGTTTTTTATTCACATTTTTAATACTTGAATAAACGAGTATCACAGTTAATACAAAACCAAAAATTGCTCCAAACAATGATAAAATAGGATATAACAAATCTACCATAGCATGCGGATGATGTTCTTTATAATTTACTATTATATATGCTATTATAAAACCAAAAAAACCATATAATACTGCCCCTCTCAATACAGATTTGAAAACAAAAAATGTATCATATTTTGTCTTATTTTCATTTAAACTGTCACTAGTATACAAGTAATAAATCAACCCTATAAAAAAAGCTCCAATAATTAGTATCATAAAGTTATTTAGTGTACTAAAATTCGTGTGTTAGGTAACAACTTTTTCAAATATTTGTAATTTGTATCACTAAGTAATTCTTCACTAAAATCAAGTCCTTGCAGCCTATTTAATTTTTTTATAGATTCTGGAAAAGAGATTATTTTATTCTTCTTTAATTCTAAATTCCATAATTTTTTTAAAGAAGTAATACTTTCAGGAAACTCAGCGAAGCTATTCTTATTTAACATCAAGTTATGAAGAGCAACTAAATTTTCAAATCCTTTAGGTAAATTCTTCAATTCATTTGAACTTAAATCTAATATTTCTAAAGTAATTAAATTACTAAACGTTAAAGGTAATTCTTTCAACTTAGCCCCTCTTATCCTTAACGAAATTATATTTTTCAAGTCCCCAAATTCTTCTGGCAAAGACTCTAAATTACTTCCATCTATAGTTAAATGTTTTAAATTTTCTAGCTTTTTAATCGATTTTGGTAAAGAAGAAACTTCACTTAATGATATATTTAATTCTTCTAATGCTGTTAACTCTCCTATTTCACTTGGTAGTTTTTGTAAACCTTCGTCAATTAATAAAAATTTTAATTTCTTAAGTTTACCTATAGAGTTAGGTAGGTTATTTAAAACACTTCGTACTTCTAAATGTTCTAAATTATTAATCTCCCCTATAGAATTTGGTAAATTGTTTAAACTATCTGAAGTAATTGTAAGTTTTTTTAAGCTTTTAAGCCCTTTTATACTAATTGGTAACTCTTTTATATTTTCGCAAAAAATATTTAAAAGTTGCAATTTTTCTAATTCTCCAATATATGAAGGTAATCTTTTAATCCCGTCATCTGAGATCTGTAGCACCCTAAGGTTCTTTAGTTTTATAATATCGTTAGATATCTTTTCGTCCCAGATGTTTAAATGTGTAACCTCTAAAGGCTCTTTTAAAGCTTCTCTTAAAGAATCATACTCTTTCTTTTTACTCTGTGAGCAAGAGTTGATTATAATAAATATAAAAAAAAGAGTTATTTTATATCTGATCATTCTGTTTTTAACTTTCAGTATCTTAAAGCATTAAAAACACTATTTATTTAAATCATCTAATGCTTTTTGTTCTAATTCTGCCTGAAACTCTTCTAAAACTGGCTTTATAGTACTTTGTGGTATTTCTGCCACTTTAATATACATTAAACCATCAACAGCATT
>CALISK010000020.1 GCA_938041625.1 uncultured Tenacibaculum sp.
ATTTAATGGTTGTATTACAAGAAAAAAAGGCAGTAGAATCATTTAAGCAATTAATAGAGGAAGAAGATGTTAATGAAAGCGCAAAACAAAAAATGGAGGAGAGTATAAATCGAATTATTTAAATCGCAGGGCAATAGTCAAGAGTTTAATTCACCGATGTTTTACATCGAAAAACAAAAAAAATATTTGATGTAAATGGCAAGTTCTAGGTCGCTTTTTACTGATATAAATAGTCATTCATCAAAAAAGTAGAATCATGAAAATTTTAAAATTAATTTTATTAGTTAATATATTATGCTTAACAGCAGTTAAAGCACAAGAGAAATATTTTGATAAAAAGCATAAAAAAACTTCAGTTATAAAAAAGGAATTGAGTTTTAATACAAGTACATCAGAAAATATTTTAGTGGTAGATAATGTTTACGGGTCAATTAATGTTGAAGGGTATGAAGGATCAAAAATATTAATTGAGGCAGCAAAAACAATTTATGCCGATAAAAAAGAAGATCTAGAAAAAGGAGTGCAAGAGATTGGCATAAAAACAGCTCAAAAAACTGGAGCCATTTATGTGTATTTAGATTCTCCTTATTCAAAATTGGACATAGAAACAGGAAGTTTTGAACACAGAGAGTTTAATTTTAATACTAGAAGAAATTATAAACATAGAAATAAACGTATGTATAAATACTCTTTACATTATACAATTAAAGTTCCTAAAGCAACTAGTGTAGATTTAAGAGCTGTAAATAATGGAGATGTTTATGTAGAGAATGTACATGGTAAATTATTAATAGTAAAGAATATTAATGGAGCAATTGATTTAAAAAACGTTTCAGGAAAAACAAATGTAAATGCATTAAATAAAGACATTAACATTACCTATGCTAAAAACCCTACAGAAGAGAGTTGGTATAATTCTTTAAATGGAGATATAAATATTAAGTTTAAAAATAAATTGAATGCACTAATTAGTTATAAAACAATGAATGGTAAGTTTTATACAAATTTTGAAGTTGAAAAAACAGAACCGAAAGTATTAAAAACGAAAGCGAAGAGAAAAAAAGGAAAAGGAGTGAAGTATAAAATAGATTCTAACAGTTATTTTAAAATAGGAAATGGAACAGTTCAGTTACATTTTAATCAATTAAACGGAGATGCAATCGTAAAAAAATAATAAGATGAGAAACAATCATATAAAAATATTGATGTTAGGTTTTTTGTTATTCTTAATAGGAAGTATAAAGGCACAAGAAACAGTAACAATACCTCTAACAAATTCAAATAAAGAAGGTTTTTTGAAAATAGGAATTATTAATGGATCTATTTCAATTAAAGGGTATGAAGGAAAAGAAGTGATTATAAAAGGAACTAAACGAAAAGGAAAAAATAAGCATTATAAAGCAAAGAAGAGTAATAGAGATGGATTAAAAAGAATATCTAATAATTCGTTAGAATTTACAGCAGAAGAATATGAAAATACAGTTCATATAACTAGTACACCACAAGGAACTACCGATTTTGGGATAAAAGTACCTAAGAATTTTTCATTAAAAGTTTCAACAATTAATAGGGGTGAGATACTGGTAGAAAATGTAAATGGAACTATTGATGTAAGTAATATAAATGGAAAAATAACATTGAAAGATATTAGTGGTTCTGTTAGTGCCGATGCGTTAAACAAAGGAATTGTTGCGAGTTTTTTAAAAGTAACACCTGACGTACCTATGGCTTTTAGTAGTTTAAATGGAGACATAGATGTTACTTTTCCAAAAACATTTAAAGGAAATATTAAAGTAAAAACAGATAGAGGTGAGATATATACAGATTTCGACTTAAAACCGAAACCATCAAAAGCTAAAATAACTAAAGGAGATGAAAAAGGAAATGCATATAGGGTTAAAGTAGAAAGATGGATAACAGGTTCTATAAATGGAGGAGGGCCAGAAATTTTATTTAAAAATTTTAATGGAGATGTTATTATACGATCTAATTAAGATAACTTATTCAATTAAAAAAAGAGATTACTGTTAAGTAATCTCTTTTTTTTAGAATAAACAGATTATCGAAATCATTATAGTTTTAAACTTTATGTTTTTATATGCTACAAATACTTGTTTCTCTTTTTTATAACGCTATAATTACAAGATCTATTTTCAATATATTCAATTTTATGTTCCAATAGAAGTTGTACAATTATTTCTCTTGTTTCATTTTCATTCAGGTTAATTTTTTCTCCAAGATCAATTTCATTTAAATTGCCGTTATTTTTAATTAAAGCTTTAAAATAGATGTTTTTATTTTCCATAGTAAGGTTGTTTTTTTACAGCAATCATCATATGCGGACTAAATGGTAAAAGATAACTGTCATTTTCTGTAATTTTTATAAGTTCTATTAATGTTTTTTTCTTTGAATCATTTAACATATTCGAAAAATAATCTTTATCTAACCAAGCCATTCCTTCAATGGCATACGTATTAAGATGAGTAAGTCCTTTATTTATAAATTCCTCTTTCAGTTGTTTTGGTTTATGATAATATGCTTCAGCTAAAAGCCAAGGAAAATTATCTGGAGGATTGTGTATTCCTGTCGTTAATTCGGTAGTACACATTTTGAAAAAAGTTTTTTTATGAATTAAACCGTTTAATAAACCAACTAGAGTAGAAGCTGTATAATTAATAGCAAAACCTAAAATAATTCCATTACTTTTTAAAACACGTTTAGCTTCACTAATCGCTAAATTTCTATCTTCTCTTTTTTGAAGATGATAAAGCGGACCATGTAAAATGATTAAATCGGCAAAGTTATCGGAGAATTCTAATTTTCGAGCTTCTCCTAAGTGAATAGAAAACGTGTTCTTTAATTTACGGGCTCTATTTTTAGCTAATTTTATATGTTTAGAAACAGGTTCAACTAAATGAACTTCATGTCCTTTTTTAGCAAGCCATTCTGAATATTTACCTGTTCCTCCTCCTATATCAATTATTTTTGAGGGTGTTGAAGAAGTATATTTTTCAATGAGTGATTTAATTCTTTCAAATTCAAAGATTCCCATTCCTTTTTCAAGCCTTGTTTCTTCAGATACTTTATTATAAAAGGCTTCTATATTTCTACTGATTAACGGTCTGTTTTCCATTTTTAATTCGTTGTGTTATCATCACATTTTAAAATGTTGAATGTATTGTAAATAGATAATTCAATTGATTTAATAATCAATTGTTTATGTTTTGTAAAATAAAGGGTTGTATTACTTAAGCATTAAAAAATCAGATGATTTTATGCTTTAAAACTCGTTTTTCGAGATTTCCTTTTTAAAGGTTTAGATAATATGTAGAATTAATATAACAGACTACAAATATAAAAAATCTTAGTTGATTATTGTTGAGGTAATTAGTTTTGATAAGAATTATTTATTTGTAAAGGGTAATTTAAATTGTTATCATAAAAATTAGTGAGCTTAATTAACAAGGTTATTGTCAATTATTGTTACTTCTTGTCAATAGTTCTTTTGGCTCTTTTTATAATTTTTTTAGTCTCTGTTTTGTTAGATTCAAGAGACCATTTATTACAAAGATCTATCACAAAATTAGGAGCTGTTTTACTAGCGTCATTTAACCAATTACCAACACTATCTTGAACATACTTAGAAGTGTCAGCTTTTAACTTTTCTAAAATAGGAAGGGCTATTTCAGGATGCTCTTTTAAGGTTTCTATATGTTTGCACCAAACACCTCTTGGTCTTGTAGCTTCAGTAGTAAACCTTCTAATATTTTCATCTTTATCTTTGGTCCATGTACTTAAAAAGGAGATAGATTCGTCTAAGTTTTCAGCTATTTCTGGTCGTAAAGCCATCCATACAATTTCTCTAATACCAAAATGTTTATCTGCAATTAAACTCTTAGATAAACTGAATTTTTCTTGTAATGTTAAACGTTCATTTAAAGAAATTAAATAAGGAGCATAACATCTAATAGAATCAGAGGTATGAGTACTTAGTTTTTTTAAAATACGTTCGTAATTTTTATCGTTATTATACAGTTCATATAAAGAAGGACCTACAAGTTTTGTAATACTCATAGTTGTTGGTTTTTTTAGAGCTATTATTCTCTCCTTTAGAAGCGTTATGTTTTCTTCGGAAACTCCAATACTAGGGAAAACATTTTCAATTAATTCTACATGATCAATTGCCAACCATTCTGTTAAGTTTACTGTTTGAATTTTTCCCTTATTTAATAAAGTTAAAACAGTATTAGGAATATCTTGTACTTTTCTTGCTCCTTTTCTATCTATTATTTCTTGATTAATTGTCATGTCTTATTTTTTAAACAAGTTCTATTTATGATAAATATGATATTTAAACATAAAAAAGAGATTGAATTTTGTGATTATTATAAAGGCTAATAATTGTAAATGAATAAATATATAGTGTTTTTTTAAAATTACCATAAAGTAAATATAATTTGATTTTAATAAGTGGTGTTATGATTTTTCAGATTATAACTTGACAGACTAAATTTAACAAGGTGTATAGACTTCCTGATGTTTTAAAAAAATAGATAAACGATTTTATTTAAATAATAAAGAAAGCAATTACATGAATATGTAATCGCTTTCTTTTCATCTCTCTTTTCCCAAGACGGCGGTTGTTTTCTATTTCTTCACTATTTTTGTTTTTCTCCAATATTAATAACTGAAAATTAGATTTAAATCTGTGCAATTAAAAAGTAAAAGCACGGATGAAATAACAAGAAATGTTAACTATTTAAAACCATTTCTTTGTGAAAACTTATAAACCAATATATTTTAATAAAAATGATCAAACTTTAAAATAAAGGTAACTTAATTATTCGGTTGATTTTTAGGTTTTTAGATTAAAGTATGTATCTCTATAGATGAACGGGGATTTTAGAAGCAATCTTTGTTTTTTATTCCTTTTTTATTTTTCTCCAATATAAATAACCAAAAATTAGAATTAAATCAACGCAAATCAGAGTGCTGAATATAGCAAAATTAAACTCGTTTTTTACTTCAGTAATTGAAATTAAAGAACCTTTAAAGAAGTTATTTGCGGCATGAAAAAAAGCAGCAATAAATATAGAATATTTATTAAACCCGATGTATGCTATTATAAAAGAAAAAGCAATACATGCTATAGGGTAGGTAATAAAAGCTTCTAAATAAGGGTAATTAGGGAAGTTGTATCCTTTTAAAGCTACTGGCATATGCCATAATCCCCAAACTAAACCAAGAATAAAAACACCTTTTATTTCGCCAAAAGAAGTGAAAAGTTTTTTTTGTAAATAACCTCTCCAACCAATTTCTTCTCCAAATACTAAAATAGACATTCCTAGATATCCTATAAGTATAATAAGTATTAATTGAGTTGGTGAACCGAAAATAGTCCAATCTGGAGCAGAACGAAAACCTAGGTGTATTTGTAAATAAAAATCAAGGAATACATAAACTAAAGGAATAAATATAGAAAGTAATACTCCTTTTAATGATGGAGTAAAAAAATTTAAAGATTTCCAACTACCTCCTTCTTTTTTATTAAGAATGAGAGCAATTATAGCAGGAAGAAAACCATATATTAAAGAAAAAACAGTAAAAAGAATAGGTGTTTTTTTACTAATAAATTCTAAAGATAAAAAACCAAACAACCAAGATATTCCTAAAACCCAAAGAATATATTTTTTGCTTTTTTTAAGTCGATTACATTGTTATTAAGTATTGTGTTTTTTACTTTCATGATAATTATTTGTTCATTTAAATTTTGAACAAATGAACTGATAAACAAGGAGCAAGTCGTCTCAATAGAAGTATTGAGACTTATTTATTAAGAGAATTTTTAAATTGTAAAGGAGTTACTCCTTCTAGCTGTTTAAAAACTCGATTAAAAGTTGCTTTAGAATTAAAACCAGCGTCATAAGCAATAGCCAATAAAGTTAGTTTTTCTGAACCTTCTTTTTTAATAAGTTTTTTAAAATGTACAATACGTTTTCTATTTACATATTCATAAAAATTAGAATGTAAACAAGTATTTAAAATAGTAGACAGTTTTTTATCTGAAATATTTAATAAGAGCGCCAATTCTTTTAAGGATAATTGTTGATTTTTAAAAATCTGTTTTTCAAAAAATAAATTTTCTAGAGTTACTTTTATTTTTTGAACTTCTAAGGAGTCGCAATCTAATGTAATAGTAGACTGTATTTGACTTTTAATTATTGCATTAGATTTTTGAGGTTCAATAGTAGTAGGTAAAAGAAATATTTTTGGTTGGTTTAATCCATAATAACCAATATAAAAAATAAGGAGTGTTAAATAGATTAAGTTAATAAATATGATATCTTCTATTACTGGATAATATAAAATAAATATAGCAGAAAAAAAATCAATAAGAATGAATAGTAAAAAACCTTTTACCCAAATAGATAGCCATTTTAAGTCAATATCCTTTAAAGAAGCATAATTGTCTTTTATTTGAATTCTTATTTTTTTGATAGACTTATAACAAAGTATTAAAAAAAAGAAAAAATAAAATATCCCTAAAATAATGAGAATGCTTCCGATAAGTAATAGTGTGCTGTTATTTATTTCCTGAGTTTCTTTTGTAGAAAAGAAAAATGTAATGGTATAAACTAAAATAACAACAATGAAAGGTATACTATTCTTAAAAAACTGAAAAGCTTTAAAAGTACTGCTGTAAATTGAATTTATATAGAATAGAATGCTTGGGCCCAGTAAATAATAAGAAAGAATACCAAAATAGGAAATAGTAGAAGATAAGTAATCGTTTTTAAAATAGGAGATACCATATGTTAAAAACAAAAGGAGTAAGCAAGATAAAATTACGATTAGAATTTTGTTTGTTGGTTTTTCTTTTAATCGAGTTACTAATAAAACAATTAAAAAAAGGAGGGTACTAATACCCGTGTATAAAAAAAATGTAGCTATTTCTTTCAAGGTGTAGGCTTAAAATTAAATAAAGATTAGAAATTTATCCATACATCATTGCATCATCAAAATTCTCTCCATCAAAAGACTGTGCTATTAGAGAATGATTTCCAAACATGCCGTTTTCATGATAAAAAAAATCAACAGATTCGTCAGATAAAAAGTTGATTCCATTTAATGAAAGATTCTTAATGAATTCTTCTTTACTTAAAATAGGATTCCCATCATCAATCCAGTTTTCATTGTAATTGTCCAAAAAATATTTCACTATTATTTTTTCAGCTTTTGTTTTATATTTAGAAAAGTCTTTTAATATTTTATTAGCTAAAGAAATGGTTTCTTCTATATTAATATCATCTGGGTCTATTCCAATTCGAATATGTAAATTATTAATAGAAATTTCAGTTTCATAACTGTTTTCAACACCTTTACATTTAGTCAGATTTTCTTTTTTAATCATTGTATGGCCGTTTTTACTAAAGGAAAAAGAATGTAATGATTTTTAAGATACTTTTTCGTTTGCATGAATTTTTATTAAATAGTATAAGGGTGCTTTTTACCCCAACTTAAATACTTATTATAAATTAATAATTTCAACTCTGTTAATATCTGATGATCTTTTTCTAAGGTATTAATTTCTTTAGCCATTTTTTCTAATTTTTTCATAGTTAAATGCTCGTTCCAAATAAGTTTGGTTCCTAGTTCATTAATTTGGGTAATCTGTTTGTTGTTTAGAGCTCTTTCAAAACTTGCCCAATCAGATTTTATAACTATAGCATCTCTTTTTTTTCTTTTGTTTAATAAAAAATAAAAGAGGACAATTATTGCCAAAGGAATAATAAAAGTTAGGTAAAGTATGATTCCGTTATCCATCGTTTTTTTGATTTATGTTTTATTAGTTTTCTCATAGTACATGACAAAAATAATACAAATCTGTATAAATAATTGATTATTATGTTTTTAGTGTTTAGACCTCACAGGTTTTTAAAACCTGTGAGGTCTTTAGAGCCAAGTTATTAAAGGTATAGGCTAATTTTTGTCATGTACTTAGTAGTTTTCTTTATCTTTTTTTTAATTATTTTCTAGTAAAGAAAGTATTGTATTTTAAAATAAGAATCGATAACTTTCTATTTGTGGAAATTTATGGAAATATATATCGTTCATCATAGTTCGTATAATTCAATAGGTAAATTATCAGGATCATTAAAAAAAGTAAATCTCTTGCCTGTAAATTCGTCTATTCGAATAGGTTCTGTTATTACATTTTTTGATTTTAAATAATCAATACTTAAATCAAGGTTTTTAACCCCAAAAGCAATATGTCTGAGACCCGTAGTTTCAGGGTAAGATAATCTTTTTGGTGATTTGGGAAAAGAAAATAATTCAATTAAATACTGTCCATTTAATGAAAGATCTAATTTATAAGATTGTCGTTCTTTTCTATAAATTTCTTTGTCTACTTTAAATCCTAAAATTTCTGTATAAAAGAGTTTAGATTTTTCATAGTCGGAACAAATTATAGCAATATGATGTATTTGTTCTATTTCCATTTTATTTTTTTATGTTTATTGATATTGCATCAATCCTATAACCTGTAGCAGATTGCCTTTGTTCTTCCATAATTGAACTATTCCCGATAATTATGCCATGAAATAAATTTCCATAAATAGATACTTTTTTATTTTCATAGATTGATATATTAGCTGTAGTATCAATATTGATAATAGGCACAGATAAGCTATCTGTTAATAATAGTTCCCAATTCCAATACATATGATTTGCTCCTTTACCTATTTTATTTGGAGTATATTTTCTGAAAATCCCCTCAATGATTCCTATACTATTTTTGTTCTTTTCTAAACAGGAAAAATTAGAGCAAAAAAAGCT
>CALISK010000021.1 GCA_938041625.1 uncultured Tenacibaculum sp.
TTTTAAGTAACTTTATACTATCTTTAATCTCTTTTTATTGTTTAAAAAATAAAATATCATGAGCAATTTAGTGCAGCCCTTAAATTTTAAAAAATGGATAGATGAACACCGTCATTTATTAAAACCACCAGTAGGTAACAAGCAAGTTTGGGATAATGGTGAGTACATAGTAATGGTTGTAGGCGGACCTAATAGTAGAAAAGATTATCATTATAACGAAACACCAGAATTCTTTTATCAAGTAGAAGGAGATATGGTTTTAAAAATTATAGATGATAAAGAAGAAATGATTGATGTTGAAATAAACGAAGGAGATATTTATTTATTACCAGCAAAAGTGCCACACTCACCACAGCGTAAAGAAAATACGGTAGGTTTAGTAATAGAATACCCACGTTCTGAAGGAATGATGGATGCTTTAGAATGGTATTGCGAAAACTGCGGAACTCCTTTGTATAGAGAAAAATTTGCATTAGATAACATAGAAACAGATATGCCTATAATTTTTGATAAATACTATTCAGATAAAGAGAAATGTACTTGTTCTAATTGTGGAACAGTAATGGAAGCTCCAAAAAAGAAGTAAAACGTCAATTTTTATAACGACCACCAATTCATGCGAAAAAGTATATCCTACTATCTAGTACTTGCTGTCCTTAAAATAAAAGGAGTAAAAAAAATATTTAGTACAGATCCTATAGATTATAAAAAATTACGTAAAGAAGATATAAAAGAACCTAAAGGAAGTGCTTATAAAAAAGCAAATACTTTTACTGTTTTAAACAGTGCAATTACAGAAATAAAAACATCAAAATCTTCAGATAAATTAATGCTTTTTATACATGGTGGAGCATTTGTTTCAGGTCCAGTACAACATCACTGGGACGCTGTTAAAAAAATTCATAAAAAAACTGATTTTTCAGTTTGGTTGTGCGATTATCCTAAAGCACCAGAGCGTAAAATAAATGAAATATCAGAAAATATTGATGCAATTTATAATAAAGCTTTAGAAACATACGATGCAAAAAATATTCTTTTACTAGGAGATTCAGTAGGAGCAACCTTAATATTTTCTTTAGTACAAAGATTGATTAAAAAAGGAAATAAAACTCCTTCAAAAATAATAGCAATTACTCCAGTAATGGATGCTTCTTTATCAAATTTAGAAATAAAAGATGTAGATAAAAAAGATCCTATTCTTTCTAGATTAGGAGTATTAAGTGCTAAAAAAATGTGTGTTAAAAACGAAGATTTAACAGCACCTAATATTTCTCCTATAAATGGTAGCTTTAATCACTTTCCAGAAACACTTCTTTTTTTAGCAGAATATGATATTATGTATCCCGATCAGAAAGTACTGATAGAAAAATTAAAGGAAAGCAATATAAAATTCAAAGCAATAATAGGAAAACAAATGCCACATATTTGGGTTTTACTACCTTTTTTTAAAGAAGGAAAAAAAGCAATGAAGCTATTATTAAACGAAATTAATTAAGTAATTTATTGCCGAAAAACACGATAACATGATTAAAAGAAAACTACGTATAAACGGACATTCACATTTGCTTCCTTATCCAGAAGATATTCCTCAATTTATGAAAGATAAAGGGATTTTTTGGGTAGATAAAGATCGTAAATACATGTTACAAAAAGATTGGAGAAGACCCGTTACCGATTCTAGTTTTTTCTTAGATGAAAAATTAGCATGGATGGAACACTTCAAGATAGATCATGCTGTAGTTTTAAATTTGTCTCAATTATATGGGAACGGATTGCGTTTAGAAGAAATGAAACAAGCTTTACGTTTTCAAAATGACTTTAATGCTAAGGTGCAACATGATAATCCATCTAAGTTTACCTGTGGTTTTGTAGTTCACCCAGGGTTTGTTCGTGGTGCATGTTGGGAAATAGAACGTTGTGTAGAACAATTAGGAATGAATTTGTTGTGTTTACCAACGCATTATATGGATACTATTGGTACTTGGCGTTGTATTTTTGATGAAGAAAATGAACCTATTTTTGAGTTAGCCGATAAATATAATTTAGCGGTAGAAATTCATCCGTATGACGGAGAAAAATTTATAAAACTTCAAAATACATCATGGCGTTTTCATTTAATATGGATGTTAGCACAATGTGCAGATGCATATCACTTTTTAACTTTAAACGGATATTATGAAAAATATCCGAACATGCGAATTTGTTTTGCACATGGTGGGCAATTAGCACAAATGAATTTAGGACGTAGAATTCAAGGTTTTGATGGTCGTCCAGATTTATTTGAGGGTAAAAGCCATCCTAGAAAAGCAGTAGGTCATAAAAACATCTTTTTCGATACACTGGTACACGATACGGGTTCGTTAGATTTATTGATTAAAAACCAAGGAGTAAGTCAGGTTTTAATAGGATTGGATGATCCATATCCGTTAGGAGAAATGGAAAGTGAAATTCAGTCATCGTATCCTGGGAAAATTTTAGATTTAGCCATAGATCAAAGTATTATTTCTGAAAAAGATAGAGATGAAATGTGGCAGTGTAATGTATTACAATGGCTTTTTGGTGATGATGATAAAAAGAAAAATGATTTGGTGAATAAGATATTGGAGTAAAAATGAAAAATGCTATAAGGAGAAATAAAAATATAGGAACAGCTAAACAAGGTTATGGGCAAAATAACAAATTGGTAGTACCTTACCCTGCTGTTGAAATGAAATCATTTTACGAAAGGTTAAGTGAATATAAAGTAGTTGAAAGAATAGTAAATGATCATTCATTTAAGTTTGTGGTTGAAAAGACACGTAAAAATTCTTTTCATGCTTGCACTATTGAAGATATTGAAGAAATTTTAATACATATACCTAAAGAAGATTATGGAGATTTAGAATTAATAATATTAAGACAGCCAACAAGAAAAGAAGAAAACTTAAAATCAGTTTGGGGTAGGTTAATTTATTCTTATGAATTTGAAAATGATTACTATCCAGCAGTTATTATTGAGGCTGTAAGTTTAGATGGCAGTCTTAAATGGGATAAAAAATTAAAAACTGAAGATTCTAAAGAATTAGAGAGGTTAAAAGAGGATGGTCATAAAATGGTGATGGGGAAACGTCACTTTGAGGCAAAATATGAAATAGGAAATATTAGGTCAACGCAACTTTATAGAACATTGCCTCATGAGTTTGGACACTATGTTCACTATTTAAAAGTAGTTGAAAAACCAGGAATAGAGGAAGAAGATTATGAGATTTGGGAACAAAGATGGAATCTTTATCATAGTTTACCAAGTTCAGAAAAAGAAGTGTTCGCTCACAATTATGCAAATGAATTAAAAAAGAAGTTAAAAAATAAAGGAATAATTCCTTTTGATAGAATTCTTAATGAAGTAAAACTACTTAATAAAGGATTGTTCTTAAGTGATTTTGAAAATGTTTAAGTTTACATTGTAACAAAAGAGCTTTTTTACTACCAATAAATTAAAACTATAGCTATGAAAAATAAAGAAAAAGAACACAAAGGGTTTGTAGATCATGAATTAGGAACCTCAGAATGGTTTGGCGCTATTGTTAGATATCTCCTTCATCTCGGTAAAAAAGAATTTAACAGTCTTTACAATAAAGAACAATTTAAGAAAAATGTAATTG
>CALISK010000022.1 GCA_938041625.1 uncultured Tenacibaculum sp.
GTTCACAAACTTCGGTCACATGACTCAAATCATGACTGGAAATTAATACTGTTATTTCCTTATTGTTTGTTATGTTTTTAATAATTTCTTTTAATCGAATTTGAGTTGTAGGATCTAAATTAGCAAAAGGCTCATCTAAAATTATTACTTGTGGATTGCCCATCATTGCGGCTACAATACCTACTTTTTTTTGATTTCCTTTACTTAAATCGCGTAAATATTTTTTCTTCCCTAAAATTTCATTGTTAAAGAAGTCCTTAAAAAGAATTAAAAAAGCCGTAATATCAGTTTTATTCATTCCTCGTAAATCTCCTATGAATTCAAAATATTCTTCTGGAGTTAAATAATCGATTAAAAAACTTTCATCTATAAAAGAACCTGTAAATGTTTTCCATTTCTCACTCTTACTAACAATAATATTATTATTAGTAATTTCTCCTGATGATAGTTGTACTAAATCTAATAAAACATTAAATAATGTAGTTTTACCAGCACCATTGTTACCGACTAATCCAAAAGTTTGTCCTTTATAAATTTTTATTTTATCTATATTTAAAACTTCTTCTTGTCCGTATTTTTTTGAAACTTTATTTATTGTAATCATTCTTACTTTTTTAAGTTTTCTATTGCTTTATATTTCCTTTTTGAAAGCGTTAATCATAGTGTATTTATCTTTTATATATTTATTCACTATTAAATTCATAAAATAATTTTTAAAAATAAATCCTATTCCTCCAACTAAAGCGATTGCTACAAATCCTGAGTTACGTCCAATAAATTTATCGAAAATAAAAAATAGTGACATTGGTAATGCAATTAATAGAGTTTGTATTAAATACTGAGTTATACTTGTTCCTTGACTATTACCAAAAAGGCCATTATTTAAATTAAGTCTTTTTCTATTAAAGGACCCAAAGTATAAAAGAATCAAAGAATTGAACCCGATATTAAAAATAGTTCCTGCCGAAATCATTAAAAAATTATTAAGCCCAAAATATAAATAAGGTATACTCATACAGTATAATAAACAAGTAATAATTGCCATTAAATACCATTTACTATTTAAATACTTTTTATAAGAAATGTCTTGAGTCATTAACATATTAAAATGTTGACTATCCCATGTAGGAATAAATTGACCATAATTTTGAGTAAACCCGCCTGTTATAAATAAAGATGCAAATACTAAAAATGGAAATTCATTATTAATTAATGATGAATCTTTAAAAAAAAAGACTCCAAAAAAAACATGTCCAATTGAAATTAACAGTAATGTTTTTGCTCTTTTGTTTCTTTGAATTAATCGAATATCATTTTTAATAAATGGGGCTATATCTCCGAATTTTTCAGTGAAAGATAAATCTGAAGTGTTTGCTTTTGTTGTTTTTACAGATATAGGGTCATCTAAATAAATACGATTTCTTAATGTTTTAAAATTCAGATAATAAAAAGCTAAAGAAATGGCAGCAGGAATTAAAAACAAAATTGGGTTTGTAATAATTGTATTAAATGTTTGTTTACTATAAAAAGATATATCGAAATTGGTGAGGTTTTGTAATGCTAATAAGCTAATTAATAATACAGCTATGAGTGTGAAAATTGTATTGTTTTTAGTTACTAAAAAATTTAAAAAATTAGTTGCTTGAATTATAAATAGCATAGCCATTAACCAACCTAAAACACTAATAAAATCGTATCCCTCATGTATTAAAACAATTGCAAATGGCACATAAAAAAAGAGCGATAGAAAATTGAATACTGAGAATATTGATTTTACTAAAATATAATGTATTAACTTATCTTTTTTAATTGGAAGTAGAAGTAATGGTTTAATATTCATTACAGGTAATTTCTGCATTAAATAGCGGAAAATTAAATCTCCTAAAATGATAAAAAGCAAAAATGAATTTACAGTTTGTAATGGATCTTGTTTAGGATAAACTTTTTTTAAAGTAGAATAACTATTAACACCTATTATTAAGAATAAGGCAAGTATCCAAAGAATAAAAAAGCTCATTATCAGTTTTAATATAATCCCTTTTTTCCAATAAGAAGAACGAAAATATTGTTTCAATTCTAATTTTAAAAAACGTACAATCATCTAACTTAATTATTAAGCATTTTTTATAAGTATATTATATATTCATTTTGTTACATAAAAAAAGCATCAATTTTTAAATTGATGCTTTTCTATTATTATATTGTTTGTAATGTGTTAATAGAAAATTCTTTTTTGGAAGGTTAAATATTTAATTTATATCTGTGGTTAAGAGGTTTAAATGTAAAAAGAGAAAGTTTAAATAATTTCAAGAAGATACCTTTAAACTCTGTTCAAAATATCTTCAGAAGTAACCACTTCAGCAAATTCTTCGTTTAAACTAGCTAAGGTAGTTTGATGAATTGTTTCGGCAGAAAAAATTTCTCCATTTATTCCTTTTCTATCAAAAGTAGCAGTAGCATCTGCAACTAACAAGGTGTCAAAACCTAAGTTACCAGCCATTCTTGTAGTAGTGGATATACAATGATTAGTAGTAAGACCAACTATTACTAGCTTATTAATGACATTATCTTTTAATGTTTGTTCTAAATTAGTTCCAATAAAAGCGCTATTTACTTCTTTTATGATTAAAGGCTCGTTATTAATAGGTTTTGCAAAATCTTTTATTTCAAAACCAGGATGCGATTTGTGAAGCTTAGAATCGGGTTCTTGAGAACTATGAATAATATGATATATAGGAAGATTTAATTCGCGCCATTTGTTTAATAATGTTTCGCATTTTTCTTCAGCATCTTTATTGTTTCTGTTTCCTCCCCAAAAGTTTTCGTCATCAAAACCTTTTTGTAAATCTATTAAAAGTAGTGCTGTGTTTTGGTTTCGTAGTTTCATGATATATAAGATCAAGGGGTTTAAACCCCTTGTTTAGGTTTTTAATAATTATTTATTATTGATAATTTCAATAACAGACTGTCTTTCTTTATTTAAAGTAAGTTTGGTTACATCGGGTCTAGAGTAATGACCAGAAGAATCAAAATTATGACGTTCTTCTAATACTTTTTGAAAGTCGATGGTGCCTACAATTAGATCTTCTTTTCCAGTTACAGGTGGAATAACCCATTCACCATCTGGCCCCGCAATACAAGAACCTCCATTAGCTAATACTTGTGGCGCATTTTTAATTATTTCTTCATAGTTAGGAGTATTTTTAGGAAAATCATCAATAGTCATATAACCACTTACAGAAACTACAAATGATCTTGATTCTTTTGCTATAAATTTTGTGATGTCTATAGTATTTCTCTCTGCTCCAGGCCATACAGCAATATGTAAATTTTCACCTTGTGCATACAAAGCAGTTCTAGGTAAAGGCATCCAGTTTTCCCAACAATTTAATCCCCCAACAGTAAATTGTTTTAAAGAATGAACTTCTAAACCATTACCATCACCAGGCGACCAGCTTAAACGTTCTTCATAAGTAGGTTGTAATTTTCTGTGCACAGATTTTATTTCACCATTTGCATTAATATATACTAAGGAGCAATACAAACTATGTCCTCCACGGTTTTCAGCTCTTTCTATAATCCCTAAATAAATAGCGATTTTATGTTCTTTAGCTAAAGAACAAATTTCATCTAATTCTCCACTTTCAATTTGAATAGCATTTTTAATATAGTGTGCATGAATTTCTTTTTGCATTTGAGATTCAAATTCTGCAGCATGAGTTATAGATAACCAAAATGGATAACCAGGTATAAAACTTTCACCAAAAACAACTAACTCACATCCTTCATTTGCAGCTTTAACAATGTATGATTTTGTTTTTTCAATAGTTAGCTTTTTGTTTAACCATACAGGTGAAATCTGAGCCATTCCTATTTTTAAAGTATTTTCCATTTTTAATGTGTTTGATTATATAACTCACTAACGAAGATATATAAAAAGAGTGATCCCGTTTTGTTAATTAACGAATAAGAGAATTAATATAACAGATTGGTATTTCTTGTAGATAATACAACAAAAGTATAGAAACTATAAAGAGAGTTATGTGAAAAGTAGCTTTAAAAATTTAATCGAAATGAAAAAATAGGAGTTCTAGAAATAGAAAATTCGTCTATTGTTCCAAGATTAAAAACATTTTCTACATTTGGGTTTACGGTTATTCTGTATTTTCTAACAAGAGGATTTGATTGATTGTATACGTTTAACAATTCAAAACCTATTGAACCATTTATATTATTGCTTTTTTTGAAACTAAAATTGTATTCTGCAGAAAAATCCATTCTATGGAAGTTTCTTAAAAAAGCGCTGTTGATATCTCCATAATTAATATCAATATCACTCTGATCGCTACCTGTAATATTTATAGCTGGTGTATAAGGCCTGGATGTTTTATACTTCCATCCTAATGTTAATTTTAAATTTTTATACTCGTAAGATTGAATCCAAGAGAAATCATGTTTTACATTAAAACTATTTCTGAAAGGCTTTCCATCATTAATTTCAGGAAAAACCAGATCGTTATCTGTATAAGTGTATGACAATTGACTATTAAAGTTTTTAAATTTCCTTTTAATGAAAAATTCAAATCCTTTAATGAAACTTTTTCCTGTGTTTAAATTATTAGTGTCATCTATAAAATCAAGCACTAATGAGGTTAAATTTTTAATTCTTTTATAATAAATTGATGTGTCTATAAGCCATTTGTTGTTATTAAACGAGGCTCCTAAACTTATTTGTTCACTTCTTAATAAAGGAACTTTTTCATCATTAGAAGTAATCCATACTTGGTTTTCAAGGCCAAAATTTTTAGTGCTTAATTCTGTTATTTGACTAATGGATTGGTGCTGGATTTCAGTGGATAAGTTAAGTTTTATATAGTCATTCAAGGTTTTAGAAACATAAAAAGAAGGTTGTAAATACACTTTTTTAAAAGTTTTAAAATAGTCAGCACGTATTCCTCCTCTTAAAAACCAGCTACCAGAAGTGTATTCATGTTGAGAGTACAAGCTAGTACTTAAATTAGTGCCATTATTTAGTTCTAAATTTACATCATCATTAAAATTAATGGTTCTTTTGGTATTAATTAAATAATCAATTAAACTATTGTTTAGACTGAAACCATTAATAATATTGTACTTTGAATTTACTTTGAATTTTGTTAAAGCATCAAAGTTGAATTCTTTAATAGTGTTTTTTTTTTTTACATTGAAATTAAAAATTTCAGATAAAGTTTCCTTACCAGAATAGTTATAGTCAAAAGAAATATAGTCAAACTTAATGTTTGTACTAAATCGTTCATTCCATTCTGTTTTTAATTTAGCACCTAACCCAATATTTTTCATTTTTAAAGCATCACTAATTATAAAATCTATCTCATTAAAAATAAGATTAGAATTAAGTTTGTTTTCAAAATAAAAAAAACTACTACTTAAGGTATTATTGTTGTTTATTTTTAGTAATGCTTTGGCTGTAAAATCTTGAAAATTAAATTCATTATTGTTGCCCTGAATAGGGTTGTTAATAGTAATTCCACGCCCAAAATCTGTAACTCTTTTGTTTTGAAAAATTTGACTATAAAAATTTGTAAACGTTCCAGTTTCTAAAATATCTGAAAAAGACCTTCTTGCAGATATAAATATTCCTAAATTCTTTGATATTTTAGTTTTAAGGTAAGCATCAATAGCTAAAGAATTAACTCCTAATCCCCATTTAGTTTTTTTAGGAATTTTATTATCAGATTGAATGTCTATAACTCCAGCTAAATGATTTCCATAAAAACTAGGAGAACTATTTTTAAATAATCTTAGATTATCAATCACATTAGAATTAATAGCTGAAATCATTCCAAAAAAATGATCATTTCTGTAAAGTTTAATTCCGTCCCATAAAATTAGGTTGTGATCTGGTGTACTACCTCTAATGTTTAATCCAGTGGCTGTGTCATTTGGACTATGTATACCAGATAATAATTGAATACTTTGTAGTACATCTGTTTTTCTAACACCTGGAAGTAAACCAGATTTAGTAGGATTTATTATGATTGAATTGTCAATTTTTTTTGAGAATCCATTAGTTAAATAGTTGTTGATTACAATTTCATCCAACTCAAAAGGGCTTTCTTGTAAGTGAATGTTAATGCAACTTTGCAATGTGAAATTGGTTAGTGAAATTTTTTTTTCAGTAAAACCTAGTGTATTAAAAAGGAGATAAGAGTCATTAGTATTTAGATTGATTTCAAAGTATCCATTAGAATCTGTAAATGCATGACTATTTGAAGGTTTAAGTGTAATAGTACTATTAGGAATGACTTCGTTATTATTCTCATCCATTAAATAGCCACATATTTTTTTTGTTTTAAGAATATAATTCTTTTCTCCTATTTTATGAAAAACTAAATTTGTTTGCTTTTCAATTTCTTTTAAAAGAACTGTTTTTTTTGTTAATTTTTCATTTAATAAAATACGTTTTTTAGCAGTGATTTTGGTATTGTAGGAGATAAAGATGTTTTCTTTTTTTTGGATTTTCATTAATAAAGAATCCAAAGATATTGTATTTCTCGAACTGTTTTGAGAAAAACAATATTGAAAGGTAAGACTAAAAAATAGGGCTAAAAATAACTTTTTTATCATTAAATAATGATTACTTTAATAATATAATGTTGTTGTTTTTGATTGTATACTTAATATCCATGGCTTCTAAAACTGTTTTTAGAGCTTTTTTTGGTTTGTTATGTGAAAAGACCCCTGAAAATTTTTCATTTTTATATTTTTCAACATTTTTAAAATTGAAATTAAATTGATTTTCTAATGCTAATAATACTTTTGGCAAAGGAACTTCTCTAAATCTAGAAATACCTTCTTTCCATGAACTTTCTTGAGTGTCAAAAGACCAGTTTTCTATTTTATCGTTATTAAATGTAGTCGCTAATCCTTTTGTTAGTATTTTGTTGGTTTTATTTTTGTTCAATACATTTACTTTACCAGTAAAACATTTAACTTCTAAAAAATGATTACTAGAGTTTATATTAAAAGAAGTACCTAAAACAATTATAGATCCTTCTTTAGTTTTTACGGTAAATTTTTCTCCTTTTTTTACCTCAAAAAAAGCTTCCCCTTCTAAATAGATAGTTCTTTCTTTGTTCCAGTTTTTATTATTAAAAGTAATGCTAGATTTTGAGTTTAATGTTACTTTGGAATTGTCAGGTAAAGTAACAGCTAATTTTTCACCGTAATTAGATTTATGAACAACATCATTACTTTTCCAAAAATAAAATACACTAGTAAAAAGCAATATAAAAGCAGCTACTTTATAAAAAGTATTTAAAGATATTAATTTGAATTTCTTTTTTTTATTATTTAATTTTTGTTGTTGAATTTTATTAAATAACCCTTCTGCATTAAAGACCTCTGGTATTTCTAATTCGTCAGCTATTGTTATGATTTTTTCATAGACTTTCCCTTCAACAGATTCATTAAAACTTTTTTTGTCGTCTTTATTAATGTTGTTGTTAAGCCATTTTGCTAAAAAAATATCTTCATTATCTTTCATTTAAAGAAATTATTTACAGGTTAATGATTCGTCATTTTAGGGAGGTGAATTAATTACACGTTTCCTATTTCTTTTCGTATTGTTTTTAAAGCTCTAGAAATGTGTTTTTCAACAGTTTTTATAGAAATGCCTAAAAAATCAGCTATCTCTTTATACTTTAACTTGTCTATTCTATTTAATAAAAACACTTCTCTTTCTTTGTCAGGCAAAGAAGCAATGGTGTTTTTTACTTTAAGAGCAAATTCTTTTTCTTCTAAAATAAACAGAGGTGTTTCATTATCGGTATCTTTTTTTCTAGAACTGCTACTTTCTCTAAATTTTAAAATAATTTTATCATGTCTTTTTGTATTGTAAAAATGGTTCTTCGATACTCTTTTAAGAAAAAATAATGCTTGATCAAAGATAATAGAAGAACAATTTTCCCATAGTTTAACAAAAGCTTCCTGAACAATGTCTTCGGCAGTACTAATATTATTACATGTATAATACATATAACTCCGTAATGTTTTTGAATGTAAATTATATAAACGCTTATAATTTTTTTCATCACATACAGAAATGTTGTTTGTACTGTTTTTTTTCAAAATAATTTTATGTTTAAACTACTCACAACTATAGTTGTTTGATTGTGAGTAGTTTATAAAGTTAATGATTTAATTAACACAATTTGAGAAAAGAGAATTTAATTCTTCTGTATTCTCGATGTTTTTTTGAGAGGAATCTTTTACTATATATAGACTCAAAGGATATGTTAATTTAAATAACTCGGTTTGTTCTAAGTTATTGATAAAGTTATTTAATTCATCATTATCGTTCACAGTTTTTATAACTCCTGAATCTTTAACAAGTCGTAAAGGGTATGAGAATCTAAAACAATTTCTTTTTTCATTACAAGTTTCCGCTTCTTTTTTGCATTCGTTACGATGTTTATCAAAATCTGTAGCATCTTTAACTTCTATTTCTTTTCCATCTTCTTTGTCTATTATTGTGATTGGGTATACTATGCTATTAGATCCATTAAAAAGAAAAGGTAGAAAAAAGTCATCATCATTTTTAACAGTTATCTCTATTGTTTTATTAATGTTATTAAAAACATCAGGCATTAACATTTGAATAGGGTATTTGATAGAAAAACAATTTGTGTTTTCTTTAATACATTCTTCAAGTTTGGTTTCATTTTCTGAATAATTTTTTAAATTTAATTTTAAAGTCTCATACTTTTGTCTGTTTTGATTATTGTTTTCTATAATGTTTTCACTTTCGTTTTCTGAATTACAAGAAACTATTATTGATACAAATAGAATGAAACAAAAATTGATAATACTTTTCATTGTTTTTAATTTTAATGTTATACTTTTTTACGTTGCAACATATACTAAACACCTATTTAAAAATAAACCCTATCCTTCTTTATGAAATATTTTTTGATTCACTACTTTTTTTGATAAAAGGAGTGTTTTTAGTGTGCAAATACGGTATGTGTACACCAGGATTCTTTGTTTTATGAGTTGTTTGTTATTGTTTTACACTCGAATTATAAAAACAAATATTTTATGAGAAATTTAATTATTAAATCATTTACGTTCTTTTTAATGAGTACAGTTTTGTTAGCTCAAGGGAAGAAAAAAACATTCAGTTTTAAAAAAGGTGAAGTAATGGATATTTTATTACTTAGTACAAATCCGGATTCAGGTAAGTTATTTGAAAAGTATAAGGAAACAGCATTTCCTGTGGCATTTGAATATTCATATCAACCACAACCAGGTTTTGCAATAAAAGAGTTAACTTTAGGAAACCATGCTCCAAGCAGTTTAATTATGGGGAAATGGGAAAGTAGACAAAAAAGAGAGGGTTTTTTAGAAAATATAATTAAAAGAGTACCAGATTTTCATGAACAGAGAAGGGCGCTTTTTAAGTATTTTAGTCTTACATATTATAAAATGCCAAAAGATATACAGTTTTTTGTAGATTCAGAAAAATTTAATGTAGCTACTGCTTTTTGGAGTAAAAAAGATAAAAAACTTACTAGATTTAATAGTAAATGGGAGCAAGAGATTAAGAATCATGGAGGTAGAGTAATAGTGAAATTAGAAAACGGTAAATCGCCAACAGGGTATTATTATAATTCGGATGTTTTTTATATCATTGAATGGAATAGTAGAGTTGCTTTTCAAACTTTTTCTAAAAAATATCCTTTATCAAGTTATGAGTTTTTAGCAAATATTCATCAATTTGTAATAAAGTAAATCAATCTTATAAATCATTAATTAATTTACATGCAAACAATATTAAATCAACTTGTTTATTTTGGTTTTTTTCAAAGTGTTTTTTTGTTAGTTACCTATTTTGTGTCTTCAAAAAAAAGGAAACATATTAATGGATTCATGATTTTTTTTGTTTTTATAGTTACAATAGGATTATTAGGTAAGACGATATATAATACAGGTATCTATGGAGAAAATTTCAGGTTTATATCACTATCTGAACTTTCAGCATTACTTTTTGGACCTACTATATATCTTTTTACAAATTCAATTTTATATAAAACAAAATTTTCAAAAACAGATTTAGTACATTATGTACCAGGATTATCGTATTCCTTATTTGTTCTAATATATTTTGTAATTCCAGAAGATTCAGTATTAATGGCTAGAAGTAAAACAGGAGAGCTTCAAAGGGTTATTTATGCTTGTCATGCAGTAGGTTTAATTGTGAATATTACCTATTGGTATATAGGTATAAAGGTTTTTAAAAGATTTATAACAGCATCTAAAAATGAAATTTCTTACGAACTTCATACACGCTTTATAACTACTTTTTTATATATAACAGGTTTTTGTTTGTTATTATGGACTGTTCTTTTTTTTACTAGCTTTTTTGGTTTTCCTATGTTAGAGAGAAATGCTCGTCCTTATATATGGATTGTCTTAACTTTTATTATTTTGTTTGTAAACTATTATTTGATGGTGTCACCTGAGGTGTTAAAAGAAATTCCGAATATAAAATCAAAAAAATATACACAATCTAAATTAAATAACGCTGATTTAGAAAAACTTAAGATAGAATTAGATCAATTAATGATTAAAAAGAAACCATATTTAAATAGTAAGCTGTTAAAAACTGAGTTAGCTAAAATGTTAGGAGTAAATAGTCCAGAATTAGCAAGATTATTAAACGAGAATATTGGTATGAATTTCTTTGAGTATGTGAATTATTATCGCATTAAAGAGTTTGTAAATTTAGCAGAAACAGAAAAAGGGAAACAACTTACTTTTTTTGGATTAGCGCAAGAAGCTGGTTTTAATTCAAAAACAACCTTTAACAAGTCATTCAAAAAACTAATGGGAGTTTCTCCTTCTACTTATTTTACACAAAACACATAATATGAAAACATATATAACCATTTTTATCTCATTGTTTTATACAATGACTCAAGCTCAATTAAAAACACCTAGTTTAAGTCCGTCTTCTAAAACAGAACAAACGATAGGTTTTACAAAAGCAATAGTAGAATATTCAAGGCCAAGTGTTAGAGGGCGTAAGATTTTCGGAGAATCAGGATTGTTACCATATAATAAGGTGTGGAGAACAGGAGCAAATGCAGCAACTAAAATAACTTTTTCAAAAAAAGTTAAAATTAAAGGAAATACAATTGAAAAAGGAAGTTATACATTATTAAGTTATCCGGGTAAAAACTTTTGGAAAATTAAATGGTATAAATATGAAACAGCTAATTGGAATAAATATGTAGATAAAGAACCTGTTTTTACTTTAAGTATCCCAGTAACAAATGTTTTAATTCCAACAGAAACACTAGAAATACATTTTGGAAATGTTACTTTAAATAGTGCTAAAATGATTGTTGAATGGGAAAGGATTAAGATAGAAATACCTGTTGAGGTGAATGAAAAAGAACAAATATTAAAGTCGATAGATAAAGCAGTTTCTGGTCCAAGTAATTCAGATTATTTTCAGGCAGCTTTATATCTTCATGAGACAAAAACAAATTTAAATAAAGCATTAGAATACATTCAGAAAGTAACAAAATCGGAGAAAGCATTATTTTTTCAAGTATCACGAGAAGCAATGATATTAAAAGACCTGAAGAAAAATAAAGAAGCTTTATTGGTTGCTAAGAGAGCATTAGAACTTTCTAAGAAGTCGGAAAACGATGATTTTATTCGATTAAATAATAAAATAATTAAAGAATTAGAGTAGTTTTAAATGTAAATGAGCCATGTCACATGGCTCATTTTAAAAATTAGTTCTTTTTTAGTTTGTTTGCACGCAAACAGAAGATGCGCTTCTACTACATCTACGAGCTGCTTTAATCTCAGCTCTTCTTTGATTATTTGCCCTTATTTGAAAAGAATTACTTGGATTGTCACTACATGTACATGAAAAGTAATCTCTCCTAAAAAGACCACCACCTCCAATACTTTGTTGATTTTTTTTACTTAGTACTTCAATACCTTCTAATTTTAAAATGTTTTGTAACATAATATTTGATTTATAGATTGTTAATTCTTGATTTTTTATAGACAATCAAGTTATTCGTCTACTCTTCGCGAAATGAGCTTTTTAATGAGTGATAAAAATATGGTTTTCCATTAATGAAAATAACAGGGAAACAACCCTTATGATATCGTGAAACAACCCTTTTGGTAATTCTAGGTATTGAATAGGTTTGTTATTTTGATAAAATGAGACAGCTCTTTTTTAATGAAAAAGTTTAAATCACTTCTAGGATAAAATTATTTTTAAATAAGTTAATTTGCATAAAATTTAGTCGGTGCAAAAACCATCAACATTTCAAATATATAATGCTTCAGCAGGAAGTGGAAAAACGTTTACATTAGTAAAAGAATATTTAAAAGTGTTACTTAGGTCTAATGATGTCTTTTCTTTTCAAAAAGTATTAGCAATTACTTTTACAAATAAAGCTGCTGAAGAAATGAAAGAACGAGTGTTGAAAAACTTATCTGTAATTTCTGAAGGAGAAACCAATGATTTATTAGAGCATATTTTAAAAGAAACTTCATTAGATATAACCCTTGTAAAAGAAAGAAGTAAGAAAATATTAGATGCTATTTTGCAAAACTATGCTGCTTTTTCAATTACTACTATAGATAGTTTTACACACAGAATTATTAAAAATTTCGCATATGATCTAGGTTTAACATTAAATTTTGAAGTAGAAATGGATGCTGTTTCATTATTAAATGAAGCTGTAGACTTATTAATTTCTAAAATAGGAACTAATAAAGAGTTGACTCAGTTGTTAATAGATTTTTCTCTTTCTAAAATAGATGAAGATAAATCTTGGGATATATCTCATGAATTAAAAGAAGTTTCAAAAGTTTTATTAAATGAGAATGATGTAAAACATTTTCGAAAGCTAAATGATAAAACGATTGGTGATTTTAACGAGTTGCAAAAAAAAATAAAGAAGAATTATAATCATATAATTGATAGGTTAAAAAAAATAGGAGAAGAAGGATTGTCAATAATAAACTCAATAAATGTAGATCATAAAGATTTTTATTATTCATTGCTTCCTAAACATTTCTCAATACTTCAGTTAGATCCTCTAAAGGCAAAATTCTTTGATCAAAGTAAACTTAAGGAACGAATAGAAGAAGGACTGTTTTATTCAAAATCTAAATCAGATGCTGTTAAAGATGAAATTGATGGAGTGATTCCTGATTTGTTATTGTTGTACTCAGAAACTGAGAGTTTATTCAGGGAGCTTACTTTAAGTCAATTAGTTTTAAAAAATATTATACCAATAGCTGTTCTTAATAATATCAATCAAGAGTTAGCTCATATAAAAGAAGAGAATAATATTCGATTAAATGCAGAGTTTAATCAATTAATTTCAGATCATATAAAAGATCAACCTACTCCTTTTATTTATGAACGGATAGGGCAACGATTTATGCATTATTTTATAGATGAAATGCAAGATACTTCTGTATTACAATGGCAAAATTTAATTCCTCTAGTTGATAATGCATTAGCACAAGAAAATAGTAGTTTGTTGTTAGTTGGAGATGCAAAGC
>CALISK010000023.1 GCA_938041625.1 uncultured Tenacibaculum sp.
TTTTTGTGTCGATATGTATTAACAGGAAGCCGAAAATGTAACTATTTATATTGTGATTTTCAATTTAGAGTAGGCAATCAAATAAAATTTACAATAATGAAAAAAGTATTTTTTTTATCAAAAGGATTAGAGAAGTTTTCAGATTTTGAAATCAATAAACTAGAATTATTTAAAGGGGGGATTGATACTGGTCCAGATGAAAGATTTAATCATCCAACAATAGCTAATGGGGGATGTAACTCTAATGAAGTGTGGTCATATATACTAGGAAAGTGTGTGAGTAAAATAGAAAAAGAAAGAAGCTTTGTCTCTGCATAAAGAAAGTTAATTTTAAAAAGGGAATTGTAAGTTACATCTAACTTATGGTTCTCTTTTTATAACTAATATTAAAAAATATAGTATTATGAATTTTAATTCTTTAGTTTTAAAAGTAGCTAGTAGATGCAATTTAAATTGCTCTTATTGTTTTATGTATAATTTAGGAGATACTACTTATAAAAAGCAACCAAAATTTATGTCTTCTCAAATAGTTGATGCTATTTTAGAGAAAACGAAAAGATACGTACAGAGATATAAAAAAAAAGAATTTTCTTTTACTTTTCATGGAGGCGAACCTTTATTAGCATCTAAAGAATTTTACAGAACTTTCATGTATAAGTTTAAAAAGTTACAAGAGGAATTAAAAGAAGTGTCTTTCTTGTTTTATATTCAAACGAATGGTGTGCTTATAGATGAGGAATGGATAGATTTATTTAAAGAATTTAATATTTCTCCAGGTATAAGTGTAGATGGTACTTCAAAAGCTCACGATATGTTTCGAGTAGATCATAAAGGGAAAGGTAGTTATACAGAAGTTTTTAAAGCAGCTTCTCTACTGAAAAAGGAAATGAATTACACAGATATAGCTTGTGTAATTAATATCAATGAAAAGCCACGAGAAATATATGATAGTTTTAAAAATATGAATGTAGATCATGTGAATTTTTTAATTCCAGATTATACACACGATAATTTCCCTTTTGATGATACTAAGACAGAAATGGCTGATTGGTTAGTTCAACTGTTTGACATATGGGTTAATGATATAGAAAAATTTAATATCCCAATGTTTATTGGGTTAATGAATAGCTTTTTAAGAATAGGAAGAGATTCATTGAATGAAGCAACAGTTTTAGTAATAGAAACAAATGGAGAGATAGAGGCTGTAGATTCATTAAAAACATGCGGACATGGATTTACTAAAACAAGGTTAAATATAACAAATAACGAATTAGATGAAATAGAGAATACTTCTTTAGGAAAACTATATTTTAATGATTTTAACAGAAAGTTATGTAGACAATGTGAGAAATGTCCTATAAAAGAAGTATGTAGAGGAGGTAGATTAGTTCATCGATATAGTAAAGAAAAAGGGTTTAATAACCCGTCAGTATACTGTAAAGATTTAGTCACTCTTATAGCACATATACAAAATTATTTCATCACCTTTTTTCCTGAGTTACATGAAAAAGAAAATATAGAAGCTATAGATGCAAATGAAGTTATTCAATACTTAACCACAATAAATAAAGGTTTAGTTACTGCTAAAGAAAAAGAATTAGAGTCATTTTCTGTTGAAAATAGAGAACTAGAGAAAATATAGAAGACTTGTTGCTTCAAATAATAAAAAGAATAATTATTAAAACTTAATTAACCATGAAAAATCAAATTTTAAAATTAGGGAAAACTTTAAATAAATATGAACAACAACAAGTTGTAGGAGGTGAAAGACCAATACCATGTGGTATTGTATCGTGTTCACCTTCTCAATGTTGTATTAGACCTAATGTATGTGTAACATTACCTATGCATACAGCTTGTGGGAGAAGAAATGGAGATTGGGCAGACTCATAAAAAGTGTATATTATAAAAAAGAGATTTCAAATTTAGGAAAAGCTTTAAATAAAGAAAGACAACGGCAAATTAATGGAGGAAGTGTGCAATGTGAGCGCCATTCTAATTGCGGTCAAATTAAATATGGAAAATATACTTCTTGTTGCGTTAATAATTTATGTGTATCCAATAATTATAAAGCAGGAGCCTGTCCTCAATATAGTTTGGTAGGTATAAAACTACCTTAATATTCAAATAAATAATATTAAAAACAAAGACACCTAATTTTTTAGGTGTCTTTGTTTTTAATAAAGTATTGAAAAGACAGTTTAAAAAAGATTAAAGATCTTGCTTATTAAACACAAGTTCTTTACATTAGATTTTGAAAAAGAAATAAGAAATTTTTTATAAAGTTCTTACAAAATTAAAAGCTATGATAAAAAAAGAATCTTCACAAGATGTTAAAAACAATACATGTGTTTTCTTTAATGAAGCAGATAAAATTTTATTAGATGCTGTTAACAACAAAGAATCTAAACTATCACCTAAATTAGATGAGAATGGTTGTATTAAGAAAGAATATGTTTCTGATGTTCATATTAACGAGTCTTTTGAAGGGAAATCATATGAAAGACCAGTTATAGATCTAGTTCAACAAGGAGGAGGAATGTATGGGATAGCTTTGTTAGGATATACTTACATCATGGAAAAAGTAGGAATTCGTTTCTATAGTCATGGAGGAGCCAGTGCTGGGGGAATTAATGCTTTATTTATGGCAGCTATTGAAA
>CALISK010000024.1 GCA_938041625.1 uncultured Tenacibaculum sp.
CGTTAATATTTAACAATTATTATTGTTAAGTGATTGATTTTGGTAATTTTAAGGTAATTAACCCTATCAAAATCAATAATTATGAAAAAACACTACTTAATTGTTGTGCTGTTCTTAGCACTTCAAATTAGTTTTGCGCAAAACACTCAACCTAAAGACTTAGGTTTGATTCAAGAACATTTTAACAGTCTTAAAAAGAAGGGTACTTCTTCTTCAACAGATTATTCAGAATGGAAAGTGACGAGTACAGCTTCATCACTTAAAAAAGGTTTAACACACTATTATGTTACTCAGTATTATAAAGACATTCCCATTGTGAATGGAACATATAATATGTCTGTTGATAATAATAAAGTTAATTATTCTTTAAATCAGTTTGTTACTGGTGTTAAATCTAAATTATCAGCAAATAGAGGAGCTTCTATTTCTGAGTTATCAGCAATTGATGTAGTTATAAAGTCTCACAGATTACCTAGTGCGAAAAGATTAACCAAAACATCAAATAAATCTGTTCAAGGAGCTGTTATTTCTGAATATAAAAATTCAGGTATAACGCAAGATAACGAACCGATTATAGTTAAAAAAGTATACATTTTAGATGGAGATCAATTAAAACTTTGTTGGAATGTAAATTTGTATGAAAAAGGAGGAGAAAATTGGTGGAATAGTTATGTAGATGTAGCTTCTAGTAAAATTGTAGCTGAAGATAATTGGGTGATTTCATGTAATTTTGAAGGGCCTGGTCATAATAAACTACATACAGTTCATGATTCTAAAGAGTTTTTTAAGTCTCATAAAACCGAAAACTTAGCACCTTATGCTAATAGATCATCTTTTTTTGCACCAGATTCATATAATGTGTTTCCAATGCCTATAGAAAGCCCGAATCATGGTAGTAGATCAATAGTTACAGATCCTGCAAATACAACAGCTTCTCCTTTTGGATGGCATGATACAAATGGTGCTAATGGCGCTGAATTTACTATTACAAGAGGAAATAATGTTTGGGCACAAGATGATATTAATGGAAATAATGGAACTGGTTCTTCTCCAAATGGAGGTGCTAGTCTTGACTTTAATTTTCCATTAAATTTAAATCAACAGCCAAGTCAATATTTAAATGCCGCAATCACAAATTTATTTTATTGGAATAATATTATGCATGATGTATGGTACCAATATGGTTTTGATGAAGCAAGTGGTAATTTTCAAGAAAACAATTACGGTAATGGAGGTTCAGGAAGTGATTCTGTAAATGCAGATGCACAAGATGGTAGTAGAACTAACAATGCAACATTTAGTACGCCTGCGGATGGATCTAACCCTAGAATGTCAATGTTTTTATTTACGAACCCAACTAGAGATGGAGATTTAGATAATGTAATTATAGCACATGAATATGGTCATGGAATTTCTACACGTTTAGTTGGTGGTAGAAATACAAACGCTTTAGGTGGTTCTGAACAAATGGGTGAAGGATGGTCTGATTGGTTTGGATTAATGTTAACAATGAAAGCAGGAGATGTAGGTACTACAGGAAGAGGTGTAGGAACTTATGCAACAGGAGAGCCTACTACAGGTGGAGGAATAAGACCAACACCTTATTCTACAAATAGATCAATTAATAATACAGATTATTCTGATATAGGGAACTTATCAGTTCCACATGGAGTAGGGTATAGTTTTGCAACTATTTTATGGGATATGACATGGTTGTTAGTAGATCAAGAAGGTTTCGATTCAGATTTCTATAATGGGACTGGAGGAAATAATATAGCAATGGCATTGGTAATAGAAGGACTAAAAAATACAGCAAACAATCCAGGATTCGTATCTGGGCGTGATGGTATTTTACAGGCAGATCAAGATTTATATGGAGGTCAGTACAGATGTTTAATATGGAAAGCATTTGCAGAAAGAGGAGTAGGAGAAGGAGCTAATGAAAATAATAACGGAGGAACTAATTCAAATAGAGATCAAACAGTTTCATTTACAAATCCTTGTGATGGTGGCGGTCCTGGTCCTGGTGGAGATGAATGTAGTGGAGAAATTACTTCATTTCCATTTAGTGAAAGTTTTGAAACTAACTTAGGTGATTGGAGTGATGCTACCACAGGAGATGATTTAAATTTCACTAGAAATTCAGGTGGTACACCTTCAGCTAGCACCGGTCCAAGTGCAGCAGCAGATGGTAATACATATATTTATGTAGAAGCTTCTGGTGATGGTACTGGTTTTCCAAACAAGAGAGCAATTTTAAATTCTCCTTGTTTAAACTTTAGTACATTAACTAGTCCAGAACTTAGTTTCCAATATCATATGTTTGGTAGCGCTATAGAATCTTTAACTGTAGAAGCAAGAAAAGATAATGATGGGGCATGGACTTCAGTATTTACTCAAAGTGGTGACCAAGGAAATAGTTGGACTACTGCTACTGTAAATTTAAATTCTTTTGCTGGGGAATCTAGCGTTCAATTAAGATTTAATGTATTAACAGGAGATGGTAATAGTGGATGGCAAAGTGATATTGCTATTGATGATATTACTGTTGGCGAGTCTAGTGGAGGAGGAACAGATCCAGATCCTACTTGTGAAGCTTTAAATTTTAACGATTTTACAATTAGTTCTTTTTCTAACCAAGATAATGCAGGTAATTTTTCAGTAGGTAATTCTGGAGCATCTTTAACCTTAACGAATAATACTTGGAAATCAATAGCAATGAATTACACAGTAACAGCTAATACAGTTATTGAATTTGAATTCAGTAGTACTTCTGAAGGAGAGATTCATGGAGTTGGTTTTGAAGATGATAATACTTTAACACAAACTAGGTACTTTAAAGTGCATGGAACTCAGAATTATGGAATAACTAATTTCGACAACTATTCTGGAGGTACTCAAACGTATGTAATTCCTGTTGGAGATTCTTATACAGGTTCTATGGATAGACTAGTGTTTATTAATGATAATGATGGTGGTTCTGGTAACAATTCTACTTTTACTAATGTTAGAATTTATGAAGGTTCTTGTGGTACTTCTACTGTTGCAGTTAGAAACTTTGGAATAAGAACAGATGTGTTAGGAGATGAGGATGAAGATATCTTTACATCTATTCAAATAGCGCCAAACCCAATTACTAAAGGACATTTATTGAAAATAGTAGGACCAAATAGAAATTTATCTGATGCTTCTTATTCAGTAATAAATATGTTAGGTCAAGTAATAGAAAAAGGTGCTGTAAATGACAATAGAACTATTAATGTTGATCGTTTCCAATCTGGAATTTATATTCTAAGATTAGAAAATGAGTTCACAGAAATGAACAAACGATTTATTATTAAATAGGGAAGAATTGTAGTACAGTATGAAGTACTAATAAAAGAATAGAGAAATTTTATTAAACCTCTTAGATTAATTTCTAAGAGGTTTTTTTATTATTAATTTATTTTAAAATGAATTAATAATAAAAAAAAACAATGAATTAGAACTCATTGTTTTTTGAAATAAATAGTAAATTGATATTAAAAAACCAACTCTTTAATTTTTTTTGTAATAGCTTGTTTAATATCTTTAGGGTACGATCTTTCTCCATGAAAAATATCAGCCATTGCTTCACTAAATCGTTGTCCGTATTTTTTAAGCATTACATTACGAATTGTTTTTTGTTCGTAAAACCACTTGGCTAACCATAAAGCTGTTTTTATTTCAGGAAGTAATTTTGCCTCTAATTTTTCTAAATACAATTCTTTTGCTTTTTCTAAATGCAAGTTACTTTCACTAATAGCCTCGGCAACCAAAACCCCGCTATAAATAGCATTAGAAATACCTTCTGCCGTAATAGGATCTGCAAAACCAGCAGCATCACCAATTAAAAAAACATTATTTTTTACAAAACCGTCAGTTCTTGGAGCAATAGGTATTTGAAATCCATGTTGCGATTCTTTTAAAATAGTAGTTATACCAATAGTTTTTAAATATTCTTGGTAATATTTTTTTAAGTTAATTTTAGCTTTTTTTGTAGAAGCTACACCAACAGAGAGGTGGTTCTTTTTAGGGAAATTCCAAGCATATCCGTAAGGAATAGCATCAATATCAAAACGAACTTCATCTTTTAAACGGTTAAAGTCTTCTTCAGGTACTTCTACTTCATACTCTAAAGCAGGAATTAATTTTCTAGTTTCTTTGTCCCAACCAGCCATTTTAGCAGTCGGACTTAAAGCTCCATCTGCTGCAATTACAAAACTAGCAGATATTTCAGTTTCAGAAGTAGTTAAATATGCTTTTTTATCTTTAAATGTAATAGCAGTAAGCTTGTTGTTTTCTAGTAAAGTAACTCCTAATTTCTTAGCTTCTTCAACAATTAAGTTGTCAAAAGAGTCACGCATAATCATGGTAATGGTAGGATCTTTTCTAACTGTTTGGAAATGTAGTTTTTTACCTAAAAAAATATCTACAGTATTAAATTCTCTTTCTATAACATTACTAATATCAAAAGGCATATTTTTTCTTCCTCTAAAAACGAAGCCACCGCCACATGTTTTATAACGTGGTAGTTTTTCTTTCTCTATAATAACAGTTGAAATTCCTTTTTTAGCTAAATGAAATGCTGTAGAGGCTCCAGAAGGACCGCTACCAATAATAGCAACATCAAAATGTTTCATATAAATAGGTAGTTGTTTAGTTAATTGTTTGTGAATATAAGAAATAATAGGTTAAAAGATTCATGTTATGTTTAGATTTGAGAACAAAAACTAATAGTAAATACTTTTATTTTTTTTGAAATTAAAACATAAAAAACGACTGTTTCTTAGTTAATATGTTCTGTTTAATTGATTGCTTTTTGAGTGTTGTAACTCAAGATTTGATTTTCAATAATTTGAATTACTTTTTTAGACCAAAGCATTTTAAAATGTCCAGTTCCTTCTATTTCTATAAGGCTAGAATTTTTAAAGAAAGAATTTACTGTTTTTGATTTTTCTATAGGAACTACTTTATCAAATTTATCGTGAATAAAAGTTAAATTTTGAATTTCTATATTTTTAATAACATCCTTAACTTTATGAGTCATTGGATTGTATTTTGTGGCTGTTTTTTTTATTTTTTTGATAAGTAATTTTGTTGATTTTTTAGTTAAACCAAATTGAAAAACAGCAAGACCTATAAATTCTGAGAATTTACTAGGGGTTGTTAAAGCAATCATTTGCTTTGCTTTGTATTTTAAAGAGTCCATAGCAGTAAAAGTAAGAACCGATCCCATAGAGTGAGTTAGAATTAAATCGTACGTTTCTTTTTGTAAAAAACATTTTACAAGGTCAGACATTTCAAAGAAGCTTGTTTTTTTCTTTGTGCTATCACCATGACAAGGACCATCAAAACTAATAACTTCGTATCCGTTTTTTATCAATTCGGGAATAATTGCTCCAAAGTTAGAAGCTCTTCCTCCCCAACCATGAACAAGCAATGCTTTTTTGTTACCATTACCCCATTTATAGGTTTTAATTTTAAATTTCTTAAATTGAATACTAGTATTAGTTGCTTTTTCTAATATTGACTTTTCAAAATCTCTTATCTTTCTATTTTTAGGTTTAGAAATAAAATTAAAAGCTATTCGAGCAGAGATTTTAGGAGATATCTTTTGTAAGATATGAAATGTTTTTTTAAGATTCATTTTGTAGATTATTAATAATTCTACAAAACTCTATTATTTTGATTTTTTCTCACGACACATTTGTGCCATATTACAAAGAAGTTTCTTTTTCAATTATAATAATATAAGGGATGAAATATTTTTAATGAATTTATTTTATTTCAAACTCTTTTACTACAGAACCAATAGGTATAGCTTTAACTTTTTCATTTTGCAATAGAAATAAAACATCTTTCGTTTTTCCTATAACAATTCCTTTTACTGTTTCATTGTCGCTATATTTAAGAGTTATAGGAGCGCTTTTTTTTATAAGTTTCATTGTGTGTTTTCCATAATTATTAGCAGCAAGGTATAAGTATGAAATTGTTAAAATGACGAAAGAATAATATCTAGTATTATTAAACCATTTTTTTGTATTCCAACCAAAGCTTAATTTAGAATACGTTTTTGGGAATTTTTTTTCTAATTTAATATCTATATTAATTAAAATAACAATTAACCCTATTGTAATTATAGAAAAGAATACTATTTTAAAATCTGAAAAAGGAGCAATTAAAAAATCAAAAACATCTGCGTAATCAAAAATGTTAATTCCAAATTGAGAATATTTTTGAAAAGTAAAAAGCATCCCAATTGCAACAATAAAAAGATAAGCAATAGTAATTATAGTTTGTATCTCTTTTATAATAAGTTCATAAGCATCTTTAATAATTCCTTCTTTCATTTGATAATATGATTCTGTTTATAGTACTATTATTTTTTTTCTAATTCGAGTTAAAGTTTGACGTTTAATACCTAGAAAGGAGGAAAGGTGTGTAAGAGAAATACGATTTAAAATATCTTTATTTTTCGATATAAAATTAAGATATCTTTGTTCAGCGTTTTCAAATAAAAAACTTTCAATCCTATTTTGTCTTTTTATTAAGTGTCTTTCAGCAATTAATCTACCGTATTTTTCAAAATTTTTATACTTAGCATAACATTCTTGAATTAAAGTAAATGGAACATTAACTAATAAACTGGATTCTAAAGTTTCAATATGATACTTTGAGGGAGCTTGATTAATAAAAGCACTATAATCTGTAGCATGGCTATTCTCTTTGGCAAAAGCAATGGTTATTTCTTCTCCTTTATCATTAATATAGAAAACACGTAGTAACCCTTTAAAAACAAAAACTAAATTTTCTTGAACTTTGCCAGCCATTAAATATAGTTTCTTAGTATCTAATTTTGTAACCGTAATTTTACTAGTGATAAAATTTATTTCTTCAGGTTTAAAATCAGGGAAAACATTGCATAAAGCCTTTGAATAAGCAATTATAGGATTCGTTATACTATCTGTTATCATTTATTGTATGTATTAATACAAAAACGAATATAATCATTCAAAATTTATTCTAGACATAATAGGAAAATGATCAGAGTATTTTGGAGTGTAGGTTTTAAAATTATGAATTTGAGTTTTGTTGTCTGTTAAAATAAAATCGATACGCATCGGAAAAAAATAATTGAAAGATTTACCAAAACCAATACCAGCTTCTTCAAAAGCATCTTTTTTACCTTTAGAAATTTGTCTATATACCCAAGAAAAAGCTGTGTTATTAAAATCACCACAAATAACTTTTTTTCCGCTCCATTTTTTTTCATGGTCTAAAAAAACTGCAACTTGAGAAGCTTGTTTTTTAAAACCATTTTTTAAACGAGCTATTAATTTTTCAGAATTCTTTTCTCCGAAGTTTTCTTTTCTTGGATTTATTTTTAACGATTGTAAATGTAAATTGTAAACACGCACCGTATCTTTTCCTTTAAGAATGTCAATAAAAATAGCATTGTTGGCACTTTGTTTAAAATCTAAAGAACCTTTATTAATTATTTTAAATTTTGAATAAATAGCTAAGCCAAATTTCTTTTTTTTCGATTTAGAAACAATATAAGAATATGGGTAGTTAATTTTATTTTGTTTAGAATTGTAATACTCTTGTATGGTAAGTATATCTGGATCTTTTTCTTTTATAAAACTGAATATTTTTTGATCAATATCGTCTTGTTTAATCCATTTATATACATTAAACATACGAACATTATAGCTCATTACTTTAATGTCGTTATTACGTGCTGTATTCTTTTCTGAAAATTTTAAAAAAGGAGGAAAGAAAACCCATCCAATTAGTAATACGATACCAGAAATTATAAAATGTTTTTTTAGTTTTAATAACCAATAAATTAAGAATAAAAGATTAATTATAATTAATAATGGTATAGCTAAACTAGCAATAGAAAATACAGGAACAGTTTTAGGAGAAATAAAAGCAAGAAAATAAGATAACAATAATATAGTAGCTGCAATAGAATTTATATAATAGAGCAGTTTATTAAATAAAGAATATTTTTGTTTCTTATTTACCACTATTGTTTTTTACCTTGTTTAAATAAAAATTCTTTCTCTTCTTTAGAAAGCGTATCATAACCAGATTTTCCAATTTTATCTAAAATTTCATCAATTTGTTGTTGGTTTTCTGATTTATTTTTGAATGGACCAGTAGGTCCTGTTTTCTTTTTTGAATTATGTACCGTTTTTAGAGGAGCTTTCTTTTTTTTAAGAAAAAGATTGGTAAAAGATTTAAAAATGTTTACCTCTTTGCTACTAAGGCTACTTATATATAAATAGCCAAATAAAGCACCACCTAAATGCGCAAAATGTCCGCCAGCATTACTCCCTGCTAATTTTATTAAATCTAAAACAACAAAGAATGCAGCCAAATGCCAAACCTTTACGTAGCCAATTAAAGCAAAACGTAATTGATAGTTTGGAATATGAGTAGCAGTACCAATAATAATAGCGGAAATTCCGGCAGAAGCTCCAACTAAAGTATAAGTTTGACCTGCAAAGAGCGGGAAAAAGTTCATAGCTACCAAGAAAAATAAACCACCCCAAAGTGTACCTAGAATATAAAAGCTGAGTAATTGTTTTTGAGTAAAATAGTCTAAAAATAAGCGCCCAAAAAGATATAACCACATACAGTTAAAAAGAATATGTAAAAAACCACCATGTAGAAAACCGTAACTTATAAGTGCCCAAGGTTTTGTTAGTAGAGAACTAAAAGAAGATGAAAGCGCAAACCAATCACCTAAAAACGTACTTTGAATTTTAAAAAGACTTGAAAAAACAGTCATTAATAAACCTAAAACAAACACACTAATATTTATGTAGATTAGTTTTTCTACAATACCTGCGTTTTTAAAATTATATTTTAATGTTTTTATAAACTCCATTCTAATAAACTCTAAATTGATTTTTTTTCCAATACCAAGCAATAATAAAACCAATAATAGCTCCTCCAACATGTGCAAAATGCGCTACATTTCCTACTGAATATTTTGTCATTCCAAAAAATAAATCACTTGCAATTATTAAAGGAATAAAGTATTTAGCAGCTATAGGAACAGGGAAAAAGATCAT
>CALISK010000025.1 GCA_938041625.1 uncultured Tenacibaculum sp.
AAAAAACAGTTATTTCGAACATTATTTAACAAATCAAGAGTTTATAATAGCGGATGTACATCATTGGTTTTTAAGAGACGGGGTGTTACAAGAGCCATTGTATTTTAATTTAATACTAAGAGCTTATAAATATCTTTCAGATATGGAAGCCAATGAATCTAAATCTGTTTTAGAAGTAGTAAAATATAATGCACAATATCCTTTACCTTTAAAAAAAGCAGGAGTTTTATTTCTTACTTTAAGTTTGTTTAGTGGAAAATCTCCTATTCGATCAGCAGCTTTTGATTGGTTATCTATACTTATAGAAAACAACTATTTAAATTTAGAAGAATTTACAACAACGGTTTCTAAAATGATAGCAAATGAAGATCATCCCATACCAATGGCAAGAGTTATTGAACAGTTTGATCGTTTATTACAAATGCAAGATGTCTACATAGATGTATTATATAAAACTATCGAAACCATTTTAGTGAATATAGATGTAAATAATTTACCTAAAAGCTTTAGTAAAATATTACATCATTATTATGAAGTGTTACAGGTAGTTAATAAACCTATTCCGAATAAAATCATAATCTCCTTAAAGCAATTACAAAAAGTGAATGCAGTAAAAAAGCAAGTGAAGAAATTATTAGAAATCTAAATCAATTATTTATTGAATAAAGACAGATATGTATTGTAAATAATTTTTAAGATTAAGTTTAATTATTTTCGAGAATAATAACTATTAAAATAATACCTTGGGAAATAGAGCTACTTTATATTTAAAATCTAAACAACATAAAGACTCTCAATTAATTTTTGAGGCGAATAACCACTTACCTTTTTTCTGGATTTTATTATTAGATCTAAATATTATAAAGAATAATAAAAATGACTTTATTAAAAGCTTTTCAAGTAATAATAAAACTTACGAAAGTACTTTTAAAATAAACATTGAAAACCTTGAAAAGAATACAGTAATAGCTCTCGATTATTTGAAAAAAAATTACCCACTAATTACTGAAAAATTTAAGAGTTTCTCAAATTACCTAAAAGAAACAATATCAGATAACGATATTGTTCTAGATTTTTTAGAAATAGCTAATTTTTCTACAGCTACTGATTTAATAAACAATATAGAGAATATAATAAAGAATGTTGAAAAATCAATTCGTTTAACGAAGAATGATTTTTCAGAATATCTTTATAAAGAGACATATGTTTATTTAACTGGTGATGATAATTTAAAGAGAAACGCTAGTTTTTCAGATTTTAACTTGGAATATTACGAAGAAAAAAAAGCATTAAAAATTGAAGAACAAAAAAGAAAGAATAAGAAAATGAACTATATTTTTTTCATAGTTTCATTTATATTTTTACTTCTTTTCTTTTATGTTTATATAAATTTTGAATTTAAAGTTTTTATCTGGTGGGGTATACCTTTTCTTTGGTGGTCATCTAGCAAAGATATTATTACGGGAAAAGGGTGGTTTCCAAAGAGAAAAGAATCTAAATTAGTTAAAATTTTTAATAATGGAAATCAAAAAACATTAGAAGAACTTCCTGAGTTAAATACCACGGAAAAAAAGGGGTATATAGAGTTGACGAAGCTATGTTGCTCTATAGAAACTCAAAAAATATTGCTGCCTTTTTTAGAGAATTTAAAAGATTTTTCTAACGAAGAAGAATACCTGTCAACATTAAATTATGTAATAGATTATTTAGATGAAAATGACCTGTTTTTCATTATATCGCTTGATTGGAAACAAGACATTGAAACATTAGAATGGGAAATTAAAAAAGCACTTAAAAATAATTTTGGGTTAGAAACGAACTTACCTAATATAGATGATTATGAAAAGAAGTCTGTTTCTTTTCATAATGTATTTGAAGATTTTGATAAGCCGCTACGAGAAATTAAATTCCAAATGGGCTTTATAGATACTCAAAGTGATGAGTATGTAATTGTAATTCACAAAATAGAAGATAAAGAAAAAGTAATAAAAGCGATTCATCAAATTGGGTATGAGTATTTAGAAAGAAAAACAACAGTATAAGATATAATTATACTTAAAATATTATACGTAATTTAAAAAACTAAAGAAATTGAAAATAAAACAGTTAAAAGAAAGTCAATCAAGTATTTCTTCTCTATGTGAAAGTTATACACTTTCAGAATATAAATCCTTTGATGAAATTATAAAAACATACAATGATCTTAGGAAAGAAAACCCAAAGAAACAAGTACTTTTTACTTTAGATGATTTAAACCAAGCAGAATATACAAGCTCTCATGCAACGATGTCTTACGATTTAGATGAAACAGATGATTATGATTTATCAGGCGTTGACTCTTGTGCTTTTGAAGATGGAGAACATTTAGGGTATTTATCTACGGCATCAGAATTTTTTATTCGTAAAGCAAACTTTGAGAAGCAGGTAGTAAATATGGATTTTTCTAATGTTTGTAAAAAAGGGTTAACATTAGATGAAGAAGAAGCAAAAATTCAACAAAAAATAAATGAAAATCCTTTTTGTTTGTTCGATGAAAAAATAATTATAAAGATAGTCCCTGTTGATGTTTCTTATAAAGCAATTTATGGTTTTCCTAATGGTTATTTCTCTAGTGATTTAAATCCATTTGAAAATTATGCCTTAGCAAAATATTTGTATGAAAAATATGACTATGAGTTTTTCGGATTAGGAGCTTCCTTTTTAGGTTTTTTTCGAAAAGAATTACTTAATAAAAAAGAAATTAAAAACTTAACGATTGATTTAAATAGATTGTATAATAATCAAAATGTTTTAGAAAAATTTAATTATATAACTAAATCTAATTTTTTATTTATAAAATATATAGAATCAATAGAAGATTATGAACAGTAAAATGACAGAAAAAAATGAAATTCTATTAACTAAGAATGAATTATTTTTTGGAATAACCGTATATTTTAACCTAAATTTTATTATTCGTAAAATTAAAATACAATGTATTAATTGATAAAATAATATGAAAAGATTAATTGTTTTTGTTTTATTATCCATTCCATTTTGGAACTTTAAATTAATAAAAAGAGAAATAAATACAGCTCAAGAATATAAAGAGACTAGATTTGTAACAGCGAAAAGTGGGCTTTTATGTAGAGATAAACCCCATGGTAAAGTAATTCATAAGTTTGCTTATGGTACAGAGGTTGAAATTATTGCTACAACAAATCAAGAACTAACAATTACTGATGAAGGGAAAAAAGTATCGGGCTATTGGGTAGAAGTAAAAATTGGAAACACCAATAAATCAGGATACGTATTTAATGGTTTTTTAACATCAAATACTCATTTTGATTTAGATGTAGAGAAAATAGCTGAATTAGCTCCTGCAAATTTTAATAAAATAGAGAAAACAAAAGGTTTATTATTAAAAGGTACACATAATGTTTATGACAATGATTTAAATGTTACAGAACAAATACATATAAATTCAATAAGTGATGTTGAAATTTTAAGTGTTACAAAGTTTGAAAGACCAAAAAAGAGGACAGAAGCAAAACGAAAAAAATGGCAAGATTACTGTAAATGGGCTAATTATGTGAAAATTATTTATAATAACAGAGAATTAATCGTTTTTGGAGAAAATGTTTATAAGATAACAAGTAGCAAAAAAAAGAAATTCAATAATTCAATAATCAATTTTTTAATAGCTGATAACTTCCTTAAAAAAACAGGAACTTTAACTGAAGAGCTTTCTGGATGTTTTTGTGGGGAGTATTTTTTAATTAAATCAGAAGGAAATTATTCATTTGTTTATGATAATAATTATAAAGGGAAATCATCTTTGTTTTTTTTGCAAAATGAATATGGATCTGCAGGCATGCATAATACAATTATTAAGAAGGACACTATATTTTCTGAAGTAAGTCAAAGTTTTCAAGAAGGAACAGGAAGTTACAAATTAAAAATTTTTAAGAATAATGAGTGGAAATTTATAGAATATGATAAAGTAAGAAATTAAATTGTTTAAAACAATTCCTCAATTATTTACTGAATTAAGGCAAATATGTATTGCCTTTAAAAATATTTACATAGTATAATTACTTTTACTTGGAATAAAAATTAAGATAAAAAACTAATAAAGTTGAAATTAATATTTGAAATGACCATGAAAAAAAACTTTTTAATATTTGTAGCATTCGTTTTCAGTATTGCAACATTTGCACAATCATCATCAGAGATTTTGGTGTTAAGCGCTATTATAAAAGATAAAGTAATACCGAATGCACAAGTTATTTTTCAAAAAAATGGAGAAACCTCAGTAAATAAACATACTAATTCTAATGGTAAAGTTACAATACCAACTCAGTATAGAAACGATTCTGAAGTAGTTGTGATTATAAAAAAACAAGGATATTCTCCTTTAATAACGAAGTGTTTATGCGACGGTTTAACTTATGCTATCAGTCCAACGATGTATGAATTAGACGGAATGCGAATTGTATTAAACTGGGGTAATTCACCACAAGATATAGATTCTCATTTATCATATGCAGGAGGTTATGTTTGCTATCATAAAAAAGAAGCCTCTCAAGCTAATTTAGATGTAGATGATACCAATGGTTACGGACCAGAAACAATTACTATAACTAAAAAAAAACAAGGTAAAAAGTATGTATATGCAGTACATAATTATTCCGATAGAGAATTAACAAATAATTCAAATTTATCTAATGTAAGTGGCGCAAAAGTATTTATATATATAGGAGATACATTAATTAGAACTTATACAATGCCAAGAGGAAAAAAAGGAACTATTTGGATTCCTTTTTTAATAGATGAAATGGGAAACATTGTTAATGTTGGCGATTTTAAAAATGCAAGCTCATGGGAAGGCGTACAAACTATTCTAAGAAATTATAGATTTAATGGTGATAATTCTGTGGTATCTAATTCAGATAAAAGAGAGTCTACAAAAATAAATAGAAAAGGAGAACAAGAATATCATGCAGGAAATTTAGAAAGTGCGGTTTCATTATATCAAAATGCAATAGAATTAAACCATAGAAACGGACAAGCATACAGTAATTTAGGTTTGGCTTTTCAAAAATTAAATAAAGAAGCAGAAGCATTGTGGGCAAATAGAAAGGCTATTGATTTAGCCAATGGGAGTAAAGCACATATTGTTAGAGCAAGTTCGTATTATAATATTGCTAAAATTTATGAAAAGAAAGGACAATGGTCAGATGCTTTACAAAATTTTAAAAATGCAAAGCAAAACAGAACACATAGAGCTTATAACGAAGGAATTTCAAGAATGTCAGCTAAATTAAGATAATGAAAAGTAAAGTATACACACTTATCTATTATTACCTATTGTTTTTAATTCCTTTTTTCTCTTTTGCAGAAATTAAGAATACAAACAATACAGATTGGCCTTTAGAAATGAATTCTAGTAAAAATTTTGATATCGCATCAAAATGTGAAATGTTAGTTTTTATAGAAGTATTTAATGAATATGTAGCTTTATCAAAGTCAGATTTATCTTTAAAAACAAAAGTAAAAAACATAAAAGAACAATCTGTAAACACATGGGTAAATGAAACAAAGAAAAGAATTTTAGTAAATTTTAAAAGATTATCTAATGCATCTTTGTTAGAAGTAATATCTGTAAAAAAAGGAAGTTCATGGGAAATGTTATCAAGAATAAATGTAAAAGAAAAATTACCAAATAATTTTACAATTTGGTATGAAGCAACAAAAAAGTTTTATAGAGATTATGTAAAAGAACAAATAAGATTAGCAGCTTTATATCCTAGAGTTACTAGTGAAATTTTACAATTTTCAGAAAATGAAATTCAAGGAGATAATTTTACAGATAAAAACTTTTTATTGACTTTTGATGATGGCCCTACCAAGGTGAATGGAAATACAGATAAATTGATTAAAGTTTTAGATAAGTATGAATTAACAGGAATGTTTTTTGTTCTAGGCGAAAGTTTAGAAAAGAGACTAAAAAGTTCTTCTAAAAAAGCACTAAATAATTTATATAAACAAAACAAAGTATTTTCACACGGTAAAGTACATAAATCACATCAGAGATATAGCCTGTGGAAAACATCTATTGATGATACAAATAAATTAATTCATGATATTTTCCCTACAGAGAATAAAAGTGAATTACTCTATTTTAGACCTCCGTACGGACAAAGAAATAAGGCTTTGGTTAGTTATTTTGATTCACAAGAGTCTAAAATAATTTATTGGAATATTGATTCTAGAGATTGGAGTTCTAAATTAAATGCGCAACAGGTAGCAAACAGACAGATTAAATTAATGTTGTTATGGAGAAAAGGAATATTATTATTTCATGATATTCATCGTAAATCACAAAAATCTGTACCATTAATTTATAATTATTTTAAGGGTGTTAATATTAACTGGAAAGCATCTAATATGGTTTTTAAGTAAATATTAATTAAAGAAAATAATATAGTTATGAAAATGAAATTAGTATCCATATTGTTCTTATTAAACACAGCTTTGTTTTCACAAAACAAAGTAAAAATAATTAATGGAATTGAATTTGAATTTAAAGAAAGAACGGTTGATGATTTGGAGCAAGCGGATTATATTGAATTATATAGAAATGGTAAAAAAATATTAACCCATACAAATTTTAAAACAGACGGAGATTGTAGCAGTGAAAATTTAGAGTTAGGAACTTACAAAATACAAGGAGACAAAATTTATTTTTATAGTTATTGGGCTAGTGGTGATAGAATGCAGAAGAATGTCTATCCATATGGGTTTAGAAAACAAGTATATAAAGTAAAAGAAAATGGAGAAGTAACAGCTACGAATTCAGTTTTATATATTGAATCATATGTTGATTCTTTTAATAAACCAGAAGCTATAAATTATTTAGATAAAAAAAAGAAAACGGCAACTGAAATACAAAAAGTAAAAGAGTATTATTCTATAATAGAAAAAGAATATGAAGGGAAGTTTGTAGTTAATAAAACTAAAAATAAATTAGAAGAAGAAGTAAGAAAAATGTTAAAAAAAGAAATTAAAATGAACACAAAATATTGGAAAGAAGTTTATGGAGCAAATTGCAATAAATGAAACAATATAAAAAAAGAGTTTATAAATTACTTGATAAAGTTATTTACAATATTTAGGTAAAAAATGAAAAATGAAAAATCAACAAGAAATATTAATTGATAAAGCTATTTTATTCTTTAAAAGAGGTGATTTCTCTTTAGGGTATAGAACTTTATTAGATGCTGCTTTGCATACTGACAATGTAACAATTTTTAAAAAAATAATTGAATTTGTAAAGAATTATGAAAGCTATGATACAGATGACAAATCAAGTTTAATAATCGATTTTGAAAATTGTGCAAGTACTGTAAAAGAAATACCTATTGAAAATAAAAATTTAATAGGTAAAACAATTTTAGAAGGGAATAATTTAGTTAAAGAATATGGGAAAAGTAAATTTGTATTAGGACCTGTAAGTGTTGAACTTAAAAAAGGAGATATTTATGGATTAGTAGGGGAAAACGGAAATGGGAAAACTACTTTACTAACTATGTTAGCTTCACTAATTAAAAATTCAGCAGGTAATTTAAGCTATTATTTTTCTGAAGGATACAAAGACCATTATGATTTAAAATCTAAATTAGTTTATATACCACAGCGTACAGGTGTTTGGTATGGAAGTGTTATTGATAATTTAAAGTTTGCATTAGTACATCATGGAGTAACAGGAGAAAAAAATGAGTTACTTGTTTATATGATGATTGCTAGGTTTGGATTATGGAAGTATAAAGATTTAAAATGGAAAGAATTATCATCTGGATATAAAATGCGTTTTGAATTAGCTAGAACGCTCTTAAGACGTCCAGAAATTGTGCTTTTAGACGAACCTTTGGCTAATTTAGACATACTAGCACAACAAATTATTTTAGAGGATTTAAAAATGCTTGCAAAATCGCATGTAAACCCTATAGCAATGGTGTTTTCTTCTCAACAATTATATGAAGTAGAAAAAGTTTCTGATAAAGTAATTTATTTAAGAAATGGAAAACCATCTGAAGAACTAAACCTAGAAAGAGAAGAAGGAAATCAATTAATTATAGAATTAGATACTCAAAATTCAAGAGAAGAAATAGAACAAAACTTTGATGAATCTCAATTAGAAAAAATAGAATTTAACGGAGGTGTATACATTTTGTATTTTAAGAAAGACATTGCTTTTAATACAGTTTTAAGTATCATTGCTAAAAATGACTTGAATATTCAATATATAAGAGATATTTCTAAATCTACGCGTCGATTTTTTGTGTATTAATTAAAAAATAAGCCATGAATTTTATAAAAAAAGTAAATAAGTATTTAGTGGAACATTATCCACTTATTTGGAATACTCGTTTAGTATGGATGTTAGGAATAGCATTGTTATTACATTTAATTTTCTTTGTAGTAGGTTATAATTATGTGAATAACCAAAAAGAGATTGTTTCTGAATCTAATTTAGATTCTTTTTATTTTGGTACTTCGGTGGTATTTGTAGCAATATTACTATCTATTATTATACTATTAGTTTGGATTTTATATTACTTACAGAATAATGCCTTTAAAAACTTATACAATTTAAAAAAAGGGACTCTTTTTATACAATTTTGCACCATATTTTTCATCTTCTTTATAAATATTACGCAATATTATTCCTTTAAAACTGGGTTAAAGTTAAAATTAAGGAACACCTATGCCTGGAAAGAAATAGATACAGATATTAAAGAATTTAATAAATTATCACTCTTTTTATTACAAACAGAAAGTGATTATAATATTGATAGTAAAAAATATCCAGCACCATTTCCTTTAGATTATTCTGATGATAAGTATGATAGATTAGGGAGACATATAGATACTACTAAATCGTATTTTAAATACAATGGTTATTACCATCAGTTCTATAAATTAGATCACAAAAGAATTTTAAAAGATTCAAAAAATATAAGTTATGAAATTAGAGAGTCTAATAATTTTAAATATAGAACTGTTTTTGATGCATCTAAATATCAAAATTTAATAGATGGTTCTTTATTAAATTATTCAGATGAATTGTATTCATACGATCAAGATTCTATCGATTATAAAAATAGATTAAAATTTTATGAATCATTATTAAATAGGAAAGATGAAAAAGAAATAGAAAAAACAATACTTCCATTTTTTGATTTAGCAAAAAAATATAATGTAAAACATAATTTAAATATAGAGGACTGGCTATATTTAATAAATACTAAAAATGATTATCTATTTAGAGGAACTATACAGAACTCGAAGCCAGATGAAGAAAGAAAGGAACGATTAAAGTCTGATTATTACAGAACAGTTTTTAAATATGATACTGTTTCTTTAGCAGGAAGAAATGAAAAAGAACTATTTTTCTTAAGAAACTCTCCATTAACAAAGGATAATAAAAATGCAATTGTTAAGAGAAGTGAAAAAGAATATTTCTCAGAAATACCATATTGTAATTTAGGAAGGTTAAATTATTTTTTTAAAAATGTGCATGAAGCATACAATTCTAATCCTTCAAAAGAAATTTTATATGTATTAATAACTATTTCTTTTATACTTTCTCTATTACTATTTTTATTTAAAGTAACCAACATTAAAACTTTACTATTGAGTTTTGTAAGTGGAAGTATTGTACTTGTTTTAGTACTTCTTTCAATAGAATATATTTCATCATATAGAACAGGTTACCATGGTAGAACATATTTAGAAGTTTGGGTTTTCTTACTTGTTGGATTTACAATAATTATAACTTCATTAGTTGCTTTTAAAAAGAGGTGGAGAAAATTAATAACAGCAATCTTATTTTCACTTGCACTATTTATTATTCCTTTATTATTTGTGGCTATGATTAGCTTGTATGAAAAATTTATAAGAAGTAAATACTTATATAAAGAAGTAAGGAGAGATCCATTCATACTTTGGTTTGATGATTATGGATTTTGGGTAGTTATGACTATTTGGTTAGTTAGTATAGGTATTTATACAATTCCAATTCGTAAATGGAAAGGCTTACCAGAATAAAAGATACGTATGATAAGGTTTAAAAAGACATTAACATTATTTATACTTATATTCTTATTTACTTTTATACAATCCTATTGGTCTATGTATGTATTTCAAAATACTGTAGATACTATTTTCATAGCTTTATTTTTTAGTGTTTTTTTAATACTCATTTATTCAATAATTAATTATTTAAAAATAAAGAAGAGTTTTAAGTTAATTTTAAAAATAGTGTTTACAGTATCAATTTGGTTTTTTATGAATCTAGATACTTTTAGGGTTAAAGAAAGTGCTTGGAGTACTTATAGTTTTGATGAAGAAATATACTATACAATTTGGTTTTCAAAATACCCAATAATTATACTAATAAGTTTATTGTTGTTTTTGGAAAACAAAATCAGTTTTAATTCTTTTCTACAAGAATAGAGGTGCCAATTATAATTATTTTAACATATTTAACCATAATAATAATATCTTTAAAGCTTTATATACTTGGCTTTAGATTAAATAAACCTCTATTTATAAATCCCCATTATTTAACTATAAAGAATATCAATTTGTATCTGTTTAAAAGAATAAGTTAAATTAATAATTTTGATTTTAACAATCAATATAATCTATTAATTAACTAAATTATTTTAAAATGAAAAAATTATTCTTAATGGTTTGTGCTACTATGCTCTTAATTGGGTGCAGTAACGATAACAAAACAGCAGAAAATACTTCTGAAAAAGAATCGGCAAAAGGTGGATGTCCTTTTGGTTTTGATTCAAAAGGAGAATCAGCTGGATTAACAGTAACTAATAATGGAAAAACGAATAGAGAATGGTATCCTAATCAGCTTAATTTAAATGTACTTAGACAGCATTCAGAGTTATCGGACCCTATGAATTCAGGTTTTAGCTATGCTGAACAATTTAAAAAATTAGATTATAAGTCTCTTAAAAAAGATTTACGTAAAATAATGACTGAGTCGCAAGATTGGTGGCCAGCAGATTACGGAAATTATGGCCCTTTATTTATTCGTATGGCTTGGCATAGTGCAGGTACTTATAGAACAGGAGATGGACGTGGTGGTTCTCGTGAAGGTCAGCAAAGATTTGCTCCAGTTAACAGTTGGGCAGATAATGCAAACCTAGATAAGGCAAGAAGATTACTTTGGCCAATTAAACAAAAATATGGAAGCAAAATTTCTTGGGCAGATTTAATGATTTTAACAGGAAATGTAGCTTTTGAAACAATGGGCTTTAAAACATTAGGGTTTGCTGGTGGTAGAGAAGATGTTTGGGAACCTGCAACGAATGTATACTGGGGTAAAGAAAATGAAATGTTAGGAAACGAACGTTATTCAGGAGATCGTGAATTAGAAAAACCTTTAGCTGCTGTACAAATGGGATTAATATATGTAAACCCTGAAGGACCAGATGGAAATCCAGACCCGTTACTTTCAGCTAGAGATATACGTGAAACTTTTGGTAGAATGGGAATGAATGACGAAGAAACAGTAGCTTTAATAGCAGGAGGTCATACATTAGGAAAAACACATGGACAGGCAGAAGGTTCTCATTTAGGAGCTGCACCAGAAGCTGCCGGTATTGAAGAGCAAGGTCTTGGATGGAAAAGCGATTATAAATCAGGAAAAGGAAAAGATGCAGTTACTTCTGGATTAGAAGTAATTTGGACTTCTACACCTACAGCATGGAGTCATGGTTTCTTTGTTAGTTTATTTGAAAATGAATGGGAATTAACCAAAAGCCCAGGAGGTGCTCATCAATTTGTAGCTAAAGGTGAACCGCATACTATGTTTCCTGATGCATTTGATAAAGAAAAAAAGCATAAACCAACCATGTTAGTTTCAGATATTGCTTTAATAACAGATCCTGAATACAAAAAAATATCTAAAAGATTTTATGATAATGCTGGAGAATTTAATGAAGCTTTCGCTAGCGCATGGTTTAAATTGACACATAGAGATATGGGGCCAAGTACTACTTATTTAGGTCCTGAGGTACCAAAACAAGAATTCATATGGCAAGATCCTATTCCTAGTGTAGATCATAAATTAATAAATACGAAAGACATTACCACTTTAAAAACAAGTATTTTAAATTCAGGTTTATCTATTAGCGAATTAGTAAGTACAGCTTGGTCTTCTGCATCTTCATACAGAGATTCTGATAGAAAAGGAGGTGCAAATGGTTCGCGTGTACGTTTAGAACCACAAGTAAACTGGAAATCGAATAGCCCTACTCAATTAAAGAAGGTATTATCTAAATTAGAAGAAATACAAAAGTCTTTTAATTCAAAAGGGAAAAAAGTATCATTAGCAGATTTAATTGTACTAGGAGGTAGTGCAGCTGTAGAAAAAGCAGCTGAAAAAGCGGGAATTAAAATAAAAATTCCTTTTTCTCCTGGGCGTATGGATGCTTCACAAGAACAAACAACACTTAAATCTATGGCTGTTTTAGAGCCAATGGCTGATGGATTTCGTAGTTATAAAAAAACAGCTTATACCTTATCTACAGAGGAGTTATTAATTGATAAAGCGCAATTAATGACATTAACAGCACCAGAAATGACCGTTTTAGTAGGAGGTATGCGTGTATTAGATACAAATTTTGATAATTCTAAACATGGAGTATTTACAGATAAACCAGGTGTTTTAACAAACGATTTCTTTTCAAATTTGTTAGATATGAATACAAAATGGACTGCTACCTCTGATAAGAAAGAGGTTTTTGAAGGAAAAGATAGAGCTACAGGTGCAACAAAATGGACAGCTACTAGAGCAGATCTTATTTTTGGTTCAAATTCTGAATTAAGAGCCATCGCAGAAGTATATGCAAGTAATGATGCTAAAGAAAAATTTATAAACGATTTTGCAAAAGCATGGAATAAAGTAATGAATTTAGATCGTTTTGATCTTAAATAAG
>CALISK010000026.1 GCA_938041625.1 uncultured Tenacibaculum sp.
AAAAGAAAAAGAAGCTATCAATCTTTTTATTCAAGAAAAATTATTAAGATATTGTCAAAACAATCAATCTATAAATGATTATTCAGGGCTTGGAGGTTCCAAAATTTAATCTATTATGAAAAAAGCAGTATTAATAGCATCTTTATTATTCTTTCTAATTGCTTCTTTAAATGCTCAAAAGACAATTTGGTTTAATAAAGAAAGTAAAATTACTCAGAAAGCAAACGCTTCATATTACAGACCCTTTCCTAAAGAAATAAAAAATGGTTATTTAATTAAAGACTACTATAAAGACGGAAGTGTTTATATGGAAGGTTTTAGTAGTGTTAATGATTTTAATAGAGAAAAATACAATGGTAAGGTAACTTTTTATTATAAAAATGGAAATCCAAGTTTTCAATTAAATTATAAAAAAGGAGTTATTAATGGTGTTAAAAAAGCATTTCATGAAACAGGTGAATTAAAATCAATCATACGTTATAAAGATGGAAAACAAGAAGGAGTTTGGAAGACTTTTTATAAAAATGGAAAAATAAAAACAAAAGGAAAATATAAAAACGGGGAAAAAGTAGGAGTTTGGAAGACTTTCTATAAAAACGTTTATTAAATATTAAGTATCTTTGTACTTAAGAAAAAACTCTGAAATGAAAGGACCTTTATTTTACGCTAAAATTTTACTCTTTGGTGAGTATGGCATTATTAAAGACTCTAAAGGATTAGCTATTCCTTTTAACTCCTATAAAGGAGCTTTAAAAACTGCTCACAATTTATCTGGAGAAGCTGAAAGGTCTAATAATAGTTTAAAAGAATTTTGTTCTTATTTAAATTCTTTAGACACTAATATTACTTCTTTTAATTTAGAAGAGTTTAATAATGATATAGCTTCTGGAATGTACTTTGATTCTTCGATTCCACAAGGTTACGGAATAGGAAGTTCTGGTGCTTTAGTTGCTTCTATCTATGATAAATACGCAAGTAATAAAATTACCATTTTAGAAAATTTAACTAGAGATAAATTAATTCAATTAAAAGAGATTTTCTCTTTAATGGAATCTTTCTTTCATGGTAAAAGCTCTGGTTTAGATCCTTTAAATTCTTATTTAAGCCTACCTATATTAATCAACTCTAAAGAAAATATTGAAGCAACAGGTATACCTTCTCAAAAAGAAGGTAAAGGAGCTGTTTTTCTTTTAGATTCTGAACAAGTCGGAGAAACAGAACCTATGGTAACTCTTTTCATGAATAAAATGAAAAATGAAGGTTTCCGTACAATGTTGAATAATGAATTTGTTACTCATACAGATGCATGTATCGACGATTTCTTAAAAGGTAATGTAAAATCATTGTTTAAAAATGTAAAACTCTTATCTAAAGTAGTTTTAGCAAACTTTAAGCCTATGATTCCTAATTCTTTTCATAAAGTTTGGGAAAATGGCTTAAAAACAAACGATTATTACTTAAAACTATGTGGCTCTGGAGGAGGCGGTTATATTTTAGGATTTGCCGAAGATTATGAAAAAGCACAACATAGCTTAAAAGACTATAAATTAGAAATTGTTTATCGCTTTTAAATTGTTTTATGAACACTTTTACTAACAGAGGTTTACTTTTTAAGTTACTTAGCTTATTATCTGTTGTAAGAGGATATAATATTTTGGTATTGATAGCCGCTCAATACTTAGCTTCAATTTTTATTTTTTCTAAAGAAAAATCTTTAAGAACAGTATTATTTGATTGGCATTTATTGTATTTAGTACTAGCTACAGTTTGTGTAGTTGCTGCAGGCTATATTATAAATAACTTTTATGACGTTAAAGCAGACAGAATTAATAAACCAATAAAAACTGGACTTGACAATACAATAAAGCAAGAAACTAAATTATCTTTATATTTTTTCTTAAACTTTTCTGGTTTTGCTTTTAGTACTTTCGTTTCATTTAAAGCTGCTTTCTTTTTTTCAGTATACATTTTCGGAATTTGGCTGTATTCTCATAAACTAAAAAAACACCCATTAATAGGTCTTATATCTGCGACTATATTAACCATCTTACCTTTTTTCGTGATTTTTGTTCACTTCAAAAACTTTTCTAAAGTAATTTTCATCCATGCTTTTTTCTTGTTTTTAGTGATAATGATAAGAGAGCTTATTAAAGATTTAGAAAACATTAAAGGTGCTGTAGCTAATAATTACAATACATTCCCGATTAAATATGGAGAAAGAAAAACAAAACAATTAATTGTATTATTAATTACACTAACCTTTGTTCCCGTATTTGTTTTATCTGCGTACCCAGCAATAGAATACATGAAATATTATTTCTATTTCGCTAGTTTAATTCTTGTTTTTATTGCTTTTTATATATGGAATGCTTTTCAAAAAAAACAATATCAACTACTTCATAATATTCTTAAAATATTACTACTTGTTGGTGTTTTTAGCTTATTGTTAATAGACAAAACGCTATTATTAGATAAAATTTTTAAATAAAAACCCGAACAAATAAATGTTCGAGTCTTTAAACAACAAAACTTTATAATCCCCAAAATAAAGTCTCCATTAATTTTCAACCTTAGCTGTTACATCTTTTAATAAAAACCGCTTAAAATAAATTTCAAACGGCTTTTAAATTTCTATTCCCTTTTTCAACTAATTAAAAAACTATTAAAAGTTCATTTAATTAATTTTCAATACAAATAATAAAGTTATTTAAACATCTATATATATTGAAAACAAATTCAATAATTCAAAAAAAAATTAATTTATAGGAACACTAGCAATTACCAAAACAAGTTATTTTAATAAACAACTTCCATTTTACTTTTTTTAAAAGTTGTTTTACAAACACCACATTTGTAAACAGGTTTAAATAATAAGATTTTTTGTAAAAAACTTCTTCTCTTTCTCTTTATCATTTTTGAGTTACAATTTGGACAAACCATATTTCTTTTCTTTATTCAATAACTATTCTTTAAAAACCATTGTATATATAAACTAATAACAATGAAAATATCAATTCTTAAAGTCGCAAAACTTTTTTACAAAATTAATTTTAATCACCCTATTCTCCTTCACCCATAAAGGGTGATTTTTTTTAATTGATTTTATAGATATTTGTTATATAAATCAATTTCAATTTAGTCAGTTATCAAAACGTATTTTTTCACTTTTATAATCTCTTTTTTATATCTAAATAGCATAGCTCAGAAAACCGTATACAAACATTATACAACTGAAGATGGCTTACCTCATGATATAACTTATCAAATTATTAATGACAGCAAAGGTTTCATTTGGATAGGTACAGATGACGGCCTAACTAAGTTTAATGGAAATAACTTTAAAAACTTCTCAAACAAAGGATTAACTTCAAATTATGTTATAGACATTTTTGAAAATAAAAAAAATAACTCTTTTTATATAACTACCTGGGGAGGCGGCTTACATATTCTAAAAAAAGATAGTATATCTAAAGTGAACATACCCAAGGACGCATATACTAAAGCGAATAAAACTTATACAATTAATGATACCCTCCTACTTTCCAAATCTAACAACGTACAATTATTTTATGATTTAAAAAACAAACAAATAATCAATTTCTATTTTAAATATGACTCTATAAAAAAAAGTCTCTTCATAGATAATAACTCAAAAACTCCTGGGAAAATTCTTCGAGGTGTTAACTTCTTTAAAGAAAAAAACAAATATTACATTTTTAATTCAGAAGTAAATATTTCCAAAGACTATTCATTTGAAGGTATTTACACTTTAAATAACTCTAGTTTAAAAAAACTAAAACATCCCTCTTTAAACAATATCCCTATTCATTCTTTTTCTACTTATAAAGACAAATTTATCGCGACTTCATACAACACAATATACTTATGTAACAAAAATGAACTACTTATAAAAAAACAATTAAAACTTAAAGAGGGTAAAATCTATCAAACTAAAATCTTTAAAAACAAACTTTATTTTCTTTTTATTAATAAAGAAGATGGTTTAAGAACCTTATTTAACTACGATTTTCAAAAAAATGTTTTAACGAATATTTCTAAAGAATTAAATATTAAAAGTCCCGTTTCTGATTTTATTTTTGATAAAGAAAATAATTTATGGGTTACGACTTACGGCCAAGGGGTTTTTCAAATTTTAGATATTAAAAATAGTTTTCTTGACCATTCTTCTTTTTATAATCCTGATTTAAGAGATCTTGTTTATTTTAAACAAAATATATTTACAATAGCCCCAAATATTGTTTACCAAATAGACTCTAATGAGAATATAAGATCAAAAAGAGTTCCTTTTTTTACTGAAACTCTCCAAAAAACCTCTGAAAACAACTTAACTGTTATAATGCCTGGTGAAGCAAATAAAAGCTATTCTACGATACTTAATGGTAGTAAAATTGAAAACAATAATGCTAAAAAATTTATTTTTAAAAATAAATCTCGTACCATTTCAATTCTATCTACAGAATTCACTATTTATAATAAAGGAAAAAAAATACTAGAAGGTTGTTTTAACTCTCTTCCATATTCTAAAATTAAGAATGCTATTATAAAAGATGATGAAGTTTTTGTTATATATGAAAGATTTGGAGTTTTTTGCTTAAACACTAAAACAGGAAAAACAAAAAACTGGTCAAAAGAAAAAAAAATAAGTGCTAAGTATTTTACAGATTTAACAATATACAAAGACACTGTTTATATTGGCACCAACGCTGGTGTTTTTAAATTAACAGGTAATAATAGCACTCATTATTCAAAAACAAACGGACTTAATAGTAACCATATAAATGATTTATTAATAGATCATCATGGTTCCTTATGGGTTGCGACTCAAAAAGGGTTAAATGTTTTACACAAAAACACTTTTTTTAATATTGAGAAAAGTATTGGTCAAAAATCTTCCACAGTTAAAAAATTACTTGAAGTAGATAACTACATATACGCAGCTGGTAACAAAGGCCTTTTTAAATTTGATAACGCTTCTCAATTTAAACCCAAAAACAACACAAAACTTCTGATAGAACAAAACAATAGTGTTTTTAACATCAATCCTATCAACTTCATTAACCCTGAATCTATAGAAATTGCCTATCAGTTAAATAATCAAAAATGGATTACAACAACTGATAAAATATTAGACTTTAAAAACATGAAACAAGGAGGTTATTCTCTTGTGCTTAAATACAAAGACAACCTTAGTACATGGAAATATTCTAAAAAATTTAATTTCAACATAAGGCTTCCTTGGTACCAACAAACCTGGTTTTACTTCATTTTAACATTCTTTTTATTTAGCGGATTTATTGCTCTTTTAATCAATTTTTTAAAGAAAAGTATTAAAAAAAACACTTACTTGAAGAAAACTATTAAAGAAAAAGAAGAGTTAAGTATTGCTTTAAAGGAAGTAAGAAAAAATGTAGCAAGAGATTTTCATGATGAATTAGGTAACAAACTTGCTAGTATCTCTATTTCTTCAAGCTTACTTTTAGATCCGATTTATAAAATGGATTCTATAAAAAAAGAGAAAAAGTTAATTCAAATAAAAAAAGATGCGGATTATCTTTATATTGGTATGAAAGATTTTGTTTGGTCACTAGATCACAAAAATGACGATATTTTAAGGCTTCAAGTATATCTCAATGATTTTGGAGAAAGCTTATTTGAAAACACCTCCATATCGTTTTATTCATTTCACAACCTCACAAACTCACAAACTATATTACCTTTTTATTGGAGCAAACAGCTTGTACTAATTTTTAAAGAGGCAATGACAAACACATTAAAACATAGTAATGCTTCAAAAGTTTTTTTAGATTTCAATCTTAAAAAAGACAATATAATAATTTCTTTTAAAGATAATGGCATTGGATTTTCACAAAAAAATATCAGAAGGATTAACGGTATTAACAACATGAAACATAGAGTAAATACTATACATCAAAAATTAATTATTAAATCTAAAAACGGAGTATCAATAATTTTTACTGGAAACCTTAAACAAAATAAAAATGGTTAAAAAAAAAGTTATTATAATTGAGGATAATGAAAATATTTTAGAAGCTTTTAAGGATATTATTGATTCCTCAAATAATTTTACAGTAATTGGGGCTTTTACTTCTGGTGAAAAAGCTTTTTCTTTTATTCAAAAAAAAGAAAAACCAGAAATTTTATTAGTCGATATTCAATTAGAAGGCATAAATGGTATTGAGACTATTAAAAAAATAAAAAAGAAAATACCTAAAGTATTACCAGTAGTTATTTCCGTCCATGAAAACTCAAAATACATATTTGATGCACTTTGTGTTGGTGCTGTTGGTTACTTAAATAAAAACACCTCTCCTAAAGAATTAATTAACGCACTTGAACAAGCATATTCTGGAGGCGCACCTATGAGTAGCAATATTGCTAGAAAGGTTGTTGAATCTTTTCAACTACCTCATCAAAATGAACTTTCGGAAAGAGAAAATGAAATTTTAAACTTTCTTGCTAAAGGAAAAAGTTATGCTTCAATTGCTGACGAACTATTTTTATCAATAAACACAATTAAGACACATACTAGAAATATTTATGAAAAACTTCAAGTAAATAGTAAAAAAGAAATTATGGATAAGTTTGGATAATTAACTAGTTAAAATTAAAAACACACCCATAACATGTTAAATAAATCACTTTAATTCAAATATTTAAACTATATTTGCGCCCGTTTTAAAATTTTCATAAAATGAATAAAAATAACTCGTCGAGAGGACGACAAACTGGAAAAAACAACAATCCTCACAACAAAAAAAGATTCAATACTAGACCTAAGCAAAACTCAAACACCAATACTTCAAGCAATAAAGAAGAGAATTCTGGTATCCGTTTAAATAAATATATTGCTAATTCTGGTATCTGCTCACGAAGAGAAGCTGACACCTATATTGAACATGGAAGCGTAACAGTTAATGGAGAATTGGTTACTGAAATGGGATATAAGGTACAAGAGGGTGATGAAGTTCGTTTTGATGGAACTACTATATCTATAGAACAAAAAAGATATGTATTACTAAACAAACCTAAGAACTACATTACAACCATGGAAGATGACCGTGGAAGAAAAACTGTAATGGATCTTATTAGTAATGCGACTAAGGAACGTATATATCCTGTAGGAAGGTTAGATAGAAATACAACCGGATTATTATTATTTACAAATGATGGAGAATTAGCAAAGAAATTAACTCATCCTAAACACAATGTAAGAAAACTATATCATGCTTCTTTAGATAAAAAATTATCTTTATCTGATTTAGATAAATTAAGAGGTGATGTAATTATAGAAGGACGAAAAGTTTTTATCGATGCTGTTTCTTATGTTGAAGGTGAAAAGAAAACTGAGGTAGGAATAGAAATTCATTCAGGAAGAAATAGAATTGTTCGTAAAATTTTTGAAAACTTTGGTTATAGCGTTGTAAAATTAGATAGAGTAATTTTTGCTGGCTTAACAAAAAAGAACCTTCCTAGAGGTAGATGGAAAGAATTAACACAACAAGAAGTTAATAACTTAAAAATGATTTAACCGCTAAAGATGAATACAAATAATATTAAAAATAAAATTGATTTAATTATATCAAATACTGTTTCTCTTGAAAGTAAATTACAACAAATTTGTGATTACTTAAAAGAAGAAATTGCTAATTATGATTGGGTTGGTTTTTATTTTAAAAATGGAGATAAAGAAGAATTAAAATTGGCCCAGTTTGCTGGAGAACCAACAGAACATACTATTATCCCTTTTGGGAAAGGTATTTGCGGACAAGTAGCTGTTAGTAATGAAAATTTTGTTGTTCAAGATGTTAATGCTCAAGAAAACTATATTTCATGCGGTTGGAAAGTTAAATCTGAGATTGTAATTCCAATTTTTGTAAATAATGAAAATATAGGTCAAATAGATATTGACTCTCACACTTTAAATGCATTTACAAAACAAGATGAGGAAATTTTAGAATACATATGTAAAGAAATATCAAATTTTATGTAAAAAAATTCGCAAACCCTTGGTTATTAAGTTTTTTTAATTAGATTTGTAAAAGTTATCAACAATTTTTACTGTAACCTAAAATCCCCTAAAGATGAATAGGCAAATCCCTAATTATGAAGGCTTAGGCAAAAGACCTCAAGCTAACAAGTTGACTTTCCTGGAAAAAATAGCTTCCTGGGTTCGCGATTTTCTTGAAAACGCAGAATAAAAGAGTCATTACAAAAAATTCAAACCGAAAAAATTGTTAAGTTGTTAACAAGTTTTTTCGGTTTTTTTACAACTTATATTTCCTTTAATTTTTGCACTAGATTTTAACATTTAGTAAATTTGCACGCTCAATGACAACACAACACAATGAGCAATACAAAAAAAATTAAATCTGCACTTATTTCAGTTTTCCACAAAGATGGTTTAGAACCAATAGTAAAAAAACTGGATCAATTAGGTATTACAATCTATTCTACTGGGGGAACAGAAAAATTTATACAAGATTTAGGCATAAGCGTAATCCCTGTTGAATCTGTTACAGATTACCCTTCAATATTAGGAGGAAGAGTAAAAACATTACATCCTAAAGTATTTGGAGGTATTTTAAATCGTCAAGAAAATGAAAATGATGTTGCTCAACTTGAAGAATACAACATTCCTCAAATAGATTTAGTTATCGTTGATTTGTATCCTTTTGAAAAAACTGTAGCTTCTGGAGCTCCTGAACAAGATATTATTGAGAAAATAGATATTGGGGGAATTTCATTAATAAGAGCAGCTGCTAAAAATTTTAAAGATACTTTTATTGTTTCTTCAATGGATCAGTATACAGAGTTTTTAAATATTCTTTCTGAAAACAATGGCGATACTAATTTTGCTGACAGAAAAAAGTTTGCTTCTAAAGCATTTAATGTTTCATCTCATTACGACACGGCTATATTTAATTATTTCAACAATGAACAGAATGAAATAGTTTATAAAGCAAGTGAAACCAATTCAAAAACACTTAGATATGGTGAAAACCCACATCAAAAAGGATATTTCTTTGGTGATTTAGATGGTATATTTGATAAATTACATGGTAAAGAATTAAGCTACAACAATCTATTAGATGTAGACGCTGCTGTTAATTTAATTAATGAATTTAAAGGGGAAGCTCCTACTTTTGCTATTTTAAAGCATAATAATGCTTGTGGTTTTGCACAGAGAGAAACAGTATATAAAGCATATGTTGACGCATTAGCAGGTGACCCTGTTTCTGCTTTTGGAGGAATTTTAATTACAAACGTAAGTATAGATAAAGAAACAGCTCAAGAGATTCATAAATTATTTTGTGAAGTTGTTATTGCTCCAAGTTATGACGATAATGCCTTAGAAGTTCTAAAAGGAAAGAAAAATAGAGTTATATTAGTACAAAAAGAAGTAGAACTTCCTCAACAATCAGTTAGGACTGCTTTAAATGGAGTTTTAATTCAAGATAAAGACAATAAAACTGATAGTATTGATGTTTTATCATATCCAACATCTTTAAAACCAAATAAAGAAGAGATTGATGATTTACTTTTTGCTTCTAAAATTTGCAAACACACTAAATCTAATACAATTGTTTTAGCAAAAAACAGACAACTATTAGCTAGTGGTACTGGGCAAACAAGTAGAGTTGATGCTTTATGTCAAGCAATTGATAAAGCAAAAAAATTTAATTTTGATTTAAATGGAGCGGTAATGGCTAGTGATGCTTTTTTCCCTTTTCCAGACTGTGTAGAAATTGCAGATAATGCTGGAATAAAAAAGGTTATACAACCAGGTGGCTCTATAAAAGATGAATTAAGCATCAATTATTGTAATGATAATAACATTGCAATGGTATTTACAGGAACAAGACACTTTAAACATTAATGAATAAGACGGTGATTCTTCCATTTTTTTTTTTAGATTTGTGAGGGAACATTTATTATTACTTTATTAAAGACATTTTATGGGATTTTTTGATTTTATGACGGAGGATATTGCAATCGATTTAGGAACTGCAAATACCTTAATAATTCATGACGGTAAGGTAGTAATAGATAGTCCATCCATTGTTGCTAAAAACATAATGACTGGGAAAATAATTGCTATTGGCGAAGAAGCTAGTAAGATGCAAGGAAAAACCCACGAGAATATAAAAACAATTCGCCCATTAAAAGATGGTGTAATTGCAGATTTTCATGCTTCTGAAGAAATGATCAAAGAATTTGTAAAGCAAATTCCTGCAATTAGAAAAAAAATATTTCCACCTTCTTTACGAATGGTGATTTGTATTCCTTCTGGTATAACAGAAGTAGAAAAAAGAGCTGTAAAAGACTCTGCAAGTCATATGAATGCAAAAGAAATTTATCTAATCTACGAACCAATGGCAGCAGCCATTGGTGTAGGTATAGATATTATGGAACCAAAAGGTAACATGATTATAGATATAGGTGGTGGAACTACAGAAATAGCAGTTATAGCACTTGCTGGTATCGTATGCGATCAATCTGTAAAAGTTGCTGGAGATTTGTTTACTAGTGACATTATGTATTATATGCGAACACAGCATAACTTATACGTAGGTGAAACTACTGCAGAAAAAATGAAAATACAAATAGGTGCAGCAACAGAAGATTTAGACGACGCTCCTGAAGACATGATGGTTCAAGGAAGAGATTTATTGAGTGGTAAACCTAAACAAGTACAAGTTTCATATAGAGAAATAGCAAAAGCTTTAGATAAATCTATCTTAAGGATCGAAGATGCCGTTATGGAAACATTATCTAAGACTCCTCCCGAATTAGCTGCAGATATATACAATACTGGTATTTATTTAGCTGGTGGTGGTTCTATGCTTAGAGGTTTAGACAAAAGATTATCTCGTAAAACAGATTTACCTGTTTATATTGCAGAAGATCCTTTAAGAGCTGTTGTAAGAGGAACTGGTATTGCTCTTAAAAACCTAAACAGATACAAAACTGTATTGGTTAATTAAGTCTACATATATATGCAACAGCTAATTTATTTTTTTCAGAAATATAAATATGGTCTGTATTTACTTTTTTTACTATCAATTTCTTTAGGTTTAACTATTAATAATCATAGTTTTCACAGGAGTAAGTTTATCAGTTCTACAAACTCTTTTACTGGTGGTATTTACGAAAAAATGAGTGATTTTGATAATTATTTAAATTTAAACGATCAAAATAAAGCTTTAATAGAAGAAAATTTATTGCTTCGTAATAAAATTAGTGCTTTTAGAAATCTAACAGATACTATTATTGAAAACACGAAAATAGATAGTTTAAACTACGATCAACAATATACTTATATTCCTGGTAGAATATTTAAAAATGAATTTCATAAACCCTATAATTATTTAACAATAAATAGAGGTAATAAGCATGCAGTTACGTCAGAAATGGCAGTTGTAAATCATAAAGGAATTATTGGAATTACCGATAATGCATCTAATAAATATGCTAGAGTGCAATCTATTTTAAATAGAAATAGTAAAATAAATGCTCGTTTTAAAAATAGTTTTCATTTCGGAACGTTAACTTGGAATGCAAATGATTATAATATTGTACAATTGATAGACATTCCTAGACAAGCTTCTTTTAACATTGGAGACACTATAATAACTGGTGGTCGATCTGCTATTTTTCCTGAAGGAATACCTGTTGGCACAGTAATTTCAAAAAATAATTCTAATACTATTGATATAAAATTATTTAATGATATGAGTAATCTTGGAAATATTTATATTATTAAAAGTTTTCATAAGAAAGAAATACAAAATTTAGAAAAAAAATAAATGAACAGGAAACCTTTTTATTTATCATTTATATTTTTTAGTTTAATACTTCTGCAAGTTTTAATATTAAATAATATTCGTTTCCTTGGCTATGTTAATCCGTATATATATATCGCTTTCATTTTTTTATTCCCTTTTAAAAAAAACAGGTTCCCTATATTAACCTTAGCTTTTTTGTTAGGTTTATGCATAGATTCCTTCTCTAACTCTGGAGGTACTCATGCTTTTGCCACTACTTTTATTGCTTTTATTCGCCCTTATGTTTTTAGAATCGTTTTTCAAAAAACAGAAGTGGATTTTGAATTTTTTAAACTGAAACAAGAATCCTTTGGTAAAGTTTTCAATTTTACTGTAATTTTAACGTTTATACATCATTTTATTTTATTCTCATTAGTTAACTTTAGCTTTCATAATTTTTTTGATGTAATAACAAGAATGTTCCTATCAGGAATATTCACACTAATTTTATATTTTTTAGGGAATTTTATTTTAAGTAGAAAACAAGAATCTTGAAACGCAACTTTTTATTAGTTTTTTTAGTAACGTTAGTTGGTCTTATTTATGTAGGGCGATTATTTTACTTGCAAGTTATTATCGGAGGAAATAAAAACCCCATAAATAGTGCCACTGTAAAAATTGAATATGACTACCCAGAAAGAGGTTATATATATGACCGAAATAACAAATTAGTTGTTGCCAACCAAATATCTTATGATGTAATGATTGTACCTAAAGAGGTGAAAACATTAGATACATTAGAATTTTGTGATCTTTTAAAAATATCAAAAGAAAAGTTTCTAACTAAAATCAGAAAATTTAAAAACCCTAAAAAATACCCTCCGTGGCTTCCTGATGTATTTATTAAACAGGTCGCAAAAGAAGATTTTGCTTATCTTCAAGAAAAACTACATAAATTTGATGGTTTTTTTATTCAAAAAAAAATTATTCGGAATTACCCTATGAAATCCTCTGCAAATATTTTAGGATATTTAGGAGAAGTTAACGAACGTGAAGCCAAAAAAAGTCATTACTATAGTAATAGAGATTTAATAGGTAGATGGGGAGTTGAAAAATATTATGAAAAAGATTTAAGAGGTGTAAAAGGTAGAAAACACTTTAAAAGAGATAATTTAAATAGAATTACAGGTACTTATAAAGATGGTAAATTTGATACACTAGCTGTTTCTGGAAAAGATTTAATGTTAACAATTGATAGTGATTTACAAAAATATGGTGAATTATTAATGACAGGAAAAAGAGGTGGAATTGTAGCTATTGAACCCTCTTCAGGAGAAATACTAGCATTAGTAACAGCTCCTAGCTATGATCCAAATTTAATGGTTGGTAGAAAACGATCTGCCAATTCAATTAAACTTTTTGGAGACTCTATAAACAATCCAACTTATGATAGAGGATTACAAGGTGCATATTCACCTGGATCTCCCTTTAAAATAATTAACGGATTAATTGGATTACAAGAGGGTGTTATTGATAAAAACACTTCTGTATATTGTTATGGAGGATATCAATACGGAAAAAGGAAACATGAATTCATGAAGTGTCATTGTGGTATTTACGGAAGACCAATAAAGTTAAAAACTGCCATTGCAGAATCATGTAATAGTTACTTTTCTGAAACTTATAGAAAAATAATTAACAAACCTAATAATACCAAAATTGGATTTGAAAATTGGAGCAATCAAGTTAAGAGTTTTGGTTTAGGTAATTTTTTAGGTTACGATTTGCCAGTAGGTCAAAAAGGATTAGTTCCTAATACAAAATTTTACGATGATCGATATAATTTTGGATGGAGAGCTACCACAAATATTTCTAATGCCATTGGTCAAGGAGAAATATTAACAACACCTATACAACTTGCAAACGCCACTGCTGCCATTGCTAACAAAGGTTTTTATTACACACCACATATAGTAAAGAAAATAGACAATCAAACCATTAATAACGAGAAATTTATTACAAAGAGAAACACAAGTATTGAAGCTAAACATTTTCCAGAAGTAATAGAAGCAATGCATGAAGTTTTTAAAACAGGAACTGGTAGATATAATCAAATAAAAGGAATAGACATTTGTGGTAAAACAGGAACTGTTGAAAATTTTACTAGAATTAATGGTGAAAAAATTCAATTGAAAGATCATTCTATATTAATAGCCTTTGCTCCAAAAGACAACCCTAAAATAGCGATGGCTGTTTTTGTAGAAAATGGAGGATACGGATCTACCATAGCAGCTCCTATAACTAGTTTGATGATTGAAAAATATTTGACAAACGCTATTTCAAGAAAAAATATTGAAGAAAGAATGATTAATTTGAGTCTTCAAAATGAATATGATAAATTAATTCCTAAAAAAGACAGTATTGCGCCGACAACAGAATAATATATTTGCCAATATTGATTGGTTTTTAGTTTTACTTTTTTTTTCTTTAGTAATTTTTGGTTGGATCAATATTTATGCTGCATCTTCTACCAATTCAGATGGTAGTATTTTGAATTTTTCTACTCGGTATGGCAAACAACTTATATTTATTATACTAACCATACCTTTAATCATTTTAATTTTATTCTTAAACTCAAAATTTTACGAACAATTTTCCAGTTTATTATATCTCTTCTCTATATTACTCCTTGCTGGGGTTTTAGTTTTTGGAAAAAAAATTAATGGAGCTACGTCTTGGTATAACTTTGGAGGAATAGGTTTACAGCCCTCTGAGTTTGCGAAAGCATTTACAGCACTTGCTTTAGCTAAACTAATGAGTGATAGACAATACAACTTAAAACTTATAAAAAATCAAATAAAAGCATTTGTAATCATATTTCTTCCCGGGTTTTTTATTGCTTTACAGCCCGACATGGGATCAGTTTTAATATATTTTTCATTTTTCTTTGTTCTAAACAGAGAAGGTCTTACTTTAAGATATTTTACACTTGGAGTTACTACTATTGTTCTATTTTTACTCACTGTTTATTTCGGAACTACATGGGTTCTTGTTTCTTCTTTAGTATTAATTACAATAATCATTCTATATATATCTTATAAAAACAAGCAATTTATTCGATTCAATTGGCCTGTTGTTTTAGCAACATATGTAGCCTTAATTTTATTTATTGCGGGAGTTGGATATGCATATACTAATATTTTGAAACAGCATCAAAAAGATCGATTTGATGTTTTAGTAGGTAAAATAGAAGATAATAGCGGTATTGGTTACAATACTTATCAATCTGAACAAACCATAAAGTCGGGTGGTTTTTTAGGTAAGGGATTTTTACAAGGAGATAGAACCCAAGGAAACTTTGTGCCGGAACAAGATACCGATTATATTTTCAGTACTGTTAGTGAAGAATGGGGGTTTATGGGAAGCTCTTTAGTTATTATTTTATTTATGGTACTATTATATCGTATTATTTATTTGTCAGAAAAGCAAACTAATAAATTTTCACGAATTTACGGATATGGTTTAGTTTCTATTTTATTCTTTCATGTAGTTGTAAATATTGGAATGGTTATTGGTTTATTACCAACTATAGGAATACCTCTTCCATTTTTTAGTTATGGAGGTTCTTCTTTATGGGGGTTCACCTTGTTACTATTCATCTTTATTAGATTAGATGCGCATAAAAAATACGACTACTAACTACATTTTTATATAAAATTAATTGTTAATTAACAGATACAAATCGAATAAAAAACAACAAGGCTTTTAATAAATACGGTTATTGTTATTAATTCTATACAACGTTGTAACCTAATTGTTTTTTAACTCAACACTTTTCAAAATCTCTTCTATCTTTTCATTTTTCATTTTTTTATCTGTTTTTATTCCAATCCAAAGTTCGTTATTATTCAAATCAGAATTAATTGGAACTAAATTCACACTTGAAAACTTTTCTATACTTTCATTTTTCCAAATTGAAAGAGTTCTTTTATAGTTATTAATAGTATCTATTTTAATATCATAATATTTAAAACTGTATAAATTCTCTTGAG
>CALISK010000027.1 GCA_938041625.1 uncultured Tenacibaculum sp.
GCCGATTTTTATCCAGATGAAACAGGAGGTAAAATAGCAACTAACGGATGGCAAGAAGAAAGTAGTTTACAGTTAATTCCGTTTATAAATGATTATAAATCTAAAGGGATTCAGTATGTAATTTGTACAGATATTTCTAAAGACGGAATGTTGCAAGGACCAAGTTTTAAAATTTATGGAGAAATTTTAAATTCTTCAAAAGAAATTAAATTAATTGCTTCTGGAGGGATTTCTACTTTTGATGAACTACCAAAGCTTGCAGAGTTAGGTTGTGAAGGAGTAATTATAGGAAAAGCGATTTATGAGAATAAAATAAGCTTAAAACAATTGGAGAATTTTATAATTTCATAAATAATATAAAAAATGAAAATAAACAAGTATATAGTTTTATTACTTAGCATGGTAGTATTAATTTCTTGTGGTAAACCTAAAGAAAAACTAAAGCAAACTGAAACAAAGAAAGTAGATATAAAGTTTCAAAATAAAGGACATGAATTAATTTATAAAATGGTAAAAAAGGTAGGAAACTATCAAATGCTTTTAAATAAAAAAGATGTCATTTATACATACACATATTCAACACCTGATGGAAAAACAGATGTTTCAACTGAGAAATATATTTTTAAAGGAGAATTATCTTATGGAAAGTATACAAAACATGAAAGAACTTTTCCTGAGTTAGAAGGAGTTATTGAACAAGGTTATGATGGAAAAGAATTTTGGTTAAAAAATGAAAACCAAATATTAGAAGATGAAAAACTACTTAAAACCGTAGCCTTTAAAAGACCAACTAATTTTTATTGGTTTGCTATGCTTCAAAAGTTATTAGATCCTAATTTGAATTATGATTATTTAGGAGAGAAAATAATTAACGAAAAAAGTTATGATATTGTAAAGGTGTCTTTTAATTCTTCAAAACCTACAGATATTTATCAAGTATACATTAATAAAGAGACTTCTTTAGTTGATCAATTTTTATTTACGGTTGCTGATTTTGGACTTATAGATACTCCTTTATTAATGCAAGTAGCTTATGAAAACGTAGATGGTATATTAATACCTGCAACACGTAAGTATAAAATGTCTGATTGGAATGCTTTTATTGATGATAAGCCTTGGACAAAAGTTAATTGGACTGATATTAAATTTGATAACGGTTTGTCTAAAGAAAATTTTTCAAAATAAAATATAACAAGTAATCTTCGAAAATGTTAACAAAAAGAATAATACCTTGTTTAGATATTAAAAACGGACGTACTGTAAAAGGAGTGAATTTCGTTAATTTAATAGATGCAGGAGATCCTGTAGTTTTGGCTAAACAATATGCCGAATTAGGAGCAGACGAATTGGTGTTTTTAGATATTGCAGCGACTTTAGAAAATAGAGGAACTACTTTAGATATGGTGCTAAAAGTAGCAGAACAAGTAAACATACCATTTACTGTAGGTGGAGGAATATCTTCTATAGAGCATGTAGACGCTTTACTAAAATGCGGGGCTGATAAAATATCAATTAATTCTTCAGCAGTTAAAAGGCCTGAATTGGTAAATGAATTATCGCAGAAGTTTGGAAGTCAATGTGTAGTAGTTGCTATTGATGCAAAAAAGATAGATGGCGAGTGGATTGTTCATTTAGCTGGAGGAACAATTTCTACAGAATTAAATTTGTTTGATTGGGCAAAAGAAGTAGAAAAAAGAGGCGCAGGAGAAATTTTGTTTACTTCTATGAATAATGATGGAACCAAAGCTGGTTTTGCAAATGAAGCATTAGCTAAACTATCAACAGAATTGAATATTCCAATTATAGCTTCTGGAGGAGCAGGAACAGTACAACATTTTATAGATACTTTTGTAGAAGGTAAGTCAGATGCTGCTTTAGCTGCTAGTGTTTTTCATTTTGGTGAAATTCCAATTCCAGATTTAAAGAAAGAATTAAAAGAGAACAATATTCCTGTGAGGTTATGAAAAAACTATTTCTAGATGACATACGAACTATTGAAATGGTTTATGAAAAGTCAGCTGAAAAAGAATTCGATATTGTTAGAAATTATCATGATTTTATAGCATATATAAAGGTAAATGGATTACCTAATTTTATAAGTTTTGACAATGATTTAGGATTGAATGAAGATGGGGAAATAGCACCAGACGGATATGCAGCTGCAAAATGGTTAGTGTATGAATCTGGCTTAGATTTAAAAAACTTGCAATTTAAAGTACATTCAGCAAACCCAGTAGCAGCTGAACAAATAAGAGGCTTATTAAATAATTATATAGCTTTTTTAAGTAAAAAAAAGTAGTTTAAAAATTTAAAAAAAGGATTAACTCATTTGTTTGAGAAATAATAAAGAAGTTAAGCTTGAAAAAATATAGAATGGAGATAGATTTTAATAAAAATAATGACGGATTAGTTCCTGCAATTATACAAGATGCCGCCACAAAAAATGTACTAATGTTGGGGTATATGAATGAAGAAGCATTTGCTAAAACACAAGAAACAAAAAGGGTTACTTTTTTTAGTAGAACAAAAAAACGATTGTGGACGAAAGGTGAAGAAAGTGGAAACTTTTTAAATCTTGTTGCTATTAAAAATGATTGCGATAATGATTCACTTTTAATAATGGTTAATCCTGTTGGTCCAACTTGTCATAAAGGAACGGGAACTTGTTGGGGAGAAGATAACAAACAAACCTATGGTTTCTTTTCTACTTTAGAAGATGTAATTGCAGAAAGAATAGCTAATAAAGATACTCAAAAATCATACGTAGCTAGTTTATTTGCTAAAGGAATTAATAAAGTTGCGCAAAAAGTAGGAGAGGAAGCTGTTGAAACTGTTATTGAAGCAATGGATGATAATGATGAGTTATTTTTGTATGAATCTGCGGACTTATTATTTCACTATTTAATGTTATTACAAGCCAAAGGTTTTACTTTAAAAGATATAGAAGCTGAATTAAAAGGAAGGCAGAAATAGTTTATCTAAAAAAAATAAACCTACTAAGTAATTAACCTTAGTAGGTTTGTTTTTTTAGAAAATCAACTAGTTTATTGTTGTTATAACGCGTCTGTTTTTTGCTCTACCTTTTTCTGTGTTGTTAGTAGCAATAGGTTCAGTTTCTCCTTTAGAAATGACAGAGATTCGCTCACCAGAAATACCACTCTTAACTAGGTATTGTTTGATAAAATTTGCTCTTTTTTCTCCTAAAATCATATTTGTATGACTACTTCCAGTATTATCAGTATGCCCAGTTATAGAACAAAAAGCATCATCTACCTTATCTAAATATGTAGAAATATTTACAATTTTTATACGCTGTTTTGAATTAAAACCAGTGTCTGATTGTGTTTTGTCAAAATTAAGTACTAAAGGATTAGCAATTATTTCTTTCATGATAGCATTAATCATTGCCGATTGGTCTTTAGATTTTTTAACACTAAATTTTAAAGGGTTCTTCATAACATTAGAAGAATTAACAGTCATTTCATCATTTAATTCACCACTAACATCAATTATTTTTGTTGAGATACCTTTTTTAGCAATGTAATTTTTAATAGAAATAGCCCTAGCAAACCCAATATTAGGAAAAGCAGAATTATTTATTTCATCACTCATATAATATCCAGTTATAGATAAAGAGTTTTCATTTTCTTTGATAAGAAAATTTTTCACTTCTCCAATTTTAGAATCTAATTTATCTGTAACTGCTGAAGAAAAATGAATACTAGATTTTTTAAATTTAAGATCTTCATCTAAAGAAAAAGTAACATTTCCATCTGCATCTTTTACAGCAAAAGAAATTGAAGGTTCTTGTACAGGAGTTTTTGTTATAATAGGAGTTGTTTTGGTTGGTTCTTTCTTATTATTACAACATAATTTCCAAGAAAAATAAGTTCCAATAATAATAGTGAATAGAATGCCAAGTAAATAAAGTATTTTTTTTGTCATTTTTTTGTTTTAATTTTTTTAGTTGAAAAGGGGGAGTGTATTGATTTGAATACTAAAACTCTAATAAGTATCTGTATTTTTGAAACCTAAGTACCAAAAAAGTCACACTTTAAAATAGAACTAGAAGAATTATAAATGAAAATAAAGCTTTGGACGATTCAGAATGAAAGAGATTGGAAAGAATTACAAGAAAAAGGAATTTTGTTAGCTGAAGGAAAATATGTTCAGTCTGGAATATAAAGAAGGCTATGATTGGTTAAAATTCAGATGGAAAAAAGAATAGGCAAGTCAAAAGATAAAAAACAAGATCCAATTTGGGCATGGCTTCAACATTTTGATACTAATAAAAAGAGACTAGATTTAAGGAAGTTGGGGCACTTACCAAAAGGAGAAATAGAGTATAAAATTGAAATTGAAAAGGAGAGAGAAGATATTTTATCATCTGATTTTGTTTTATGACATTGGCTATTATTTTATAAAGATTATATAGCTAATTTAGAAAAGGAAGCAATAGAAAATGAAAAAGAGTTACTAAAACTTTCAATAAAAGAAATAGAGAAGATTTGGGAGAAAATTTTTGATATGAATTCTGATTTAGAATATTGTATCCTCCCTTTCGAGGATAAGAAAATTCAAGCTACTTTTTGGGAATTAAAAGTAGAAGATATTATTAAAGTAGATAAATTTGTAGTTAGATAAATTTATATTTATAAGAAACTGTAGTGAAAGAAAATTATCATATAATTTGGAATATTTTTGGAGTTTATCCTTTGTGGGATGAAAGAGGAGATTGGGATGAGATTAAAGAAAAATACTTTATTTTAAAAGAGAATAAAGTAAAGATAGAATTAGAGAAGGAATTTCCAAAAAATTACAAGAAGAATAATGTGTTTTTAGAGGTAAAAGAATTTAATGATGATCAGAAAGCATTTTTAAAGAGACAAATAAATGATTTAACAAAAATCAATGGAGATAGAATATCTGGTGGTTTAGAAATATTCTACTTGAATATAGAAAAGACATATATTGAATTAATTATAAGAGAGGAAAGAAATATATTAAAACAAAAAATTAGTAGATTAAAAAGTAGATTGGGAGCTTTATTAAGTTTTGAATATTCACCAATATTTAACGGTAAAAATACATGGGGAAAAGGAATATGGATTTCGAAAATTTGTAATAATCAAAATAAGGCAATTCAAATAATAAAGAGATGTTAATAAAAAATCAATTAACACATGAAATATAGAATAATAAGTTGGTTGTTTTTTATTATTAGTCTTATTGGTATTGTTTGTTCTATTTTACTAATGATTAAAGGAAGTGAACCCTGTTCTAGTGATAGTTGTTTAATTCAAATATTATTTTTCACAGGAATTTTATTGTTAATACCTTCACTAATAATGGCTTTTTATATATTAATTAAGAGCTTTAGAAAAAATTAGATATAAAACTCAAAAAATGAAAAAGAAAAGTTTAATTGTATTTGATATCGATGGAACCCTAACAAATAGCGTAAAAGTTCATCAAAAGGCATTTACAGAAATGTTGATTAAAATAGGAGTAAGAGAAGTTAATTCTGAATTTAAATCGTTTAAACATCATACAGATTCATTCATTGCTAAAGAAATTTATGAGTCGGAGCAAAATTTACCGTTTTCAGATGTTAAGTTGAATGAGTTTGAAAGTGGCTTAAATGAAAAAATTAGATCTGAAAAAATAGAAGAAATTGCTGGAGCTAAGATTTTAATTGAAAAATTGGAAAAAGAAACTGATTTTGGTGTTTGTTTTGCTACGGGTTCATTGCGTAGGCTCGCAAAATACAAATTACAATCTATAGGAATTAAATTTGATGAAATACAATTAGTAGCTTCTGATGTTATATATGAAAGGGAAAAAATAGTAGAGAAAGCAATTAAAAACGCATCCGAATATTACAATGTGGATAAATTTAGACGTATTATTTCTGTTGGAGATGGACTTTGGGATTTATTGACAGCTAGAAATCTCAATTTAGAATTTATTGGAGTTGGGACAAAAAACAAAGAAATTTTGATAGAAAAAGGAGCAAAAATAGTTTATGAAAATCTTTTGAACTTTAAAATATAATTTATAGTTAAGTTAATAGATAATTAGGTTAAAAGTTGTTCGAAAAATCCTCCAATTTCTTTTTCTTTATTCACAAAATGAATTTCAAGAATCCATTCTTTCTTATTGCCATTCTTATCAAAATCTAACATGTTTTTGTGATTATTAGGATGTACGTAATTCGTTTTATCTTCCTTTTCTAGTTTTTCATGAGGGAAATGACCAATTATATGACCTGCTATTTCACCACCGAATTCCCATCCATAGTTTTTAGCAGATAAAACAGCATAATTATATAATTCTGCACCAGTTATATTTTCTTTTGATTCAAAAAAAGTTTTGCAATCTAACCAAGCCAGTTCAATATCTTTTTTTAGTTTATGTTTTAGTTCGTTGGAACCTAAAACATAAGTTCTCCCAAAATCTGCTTCCCACTCGTCAAATATTGGTCCAAAATCAATAAATAAAATATCGTCTTTTTGAATTGTTAAATTTTCAGGGTTTTCATCATAAGGTTTAAGTGTATTTTTTCCTGCTCTTACAATTCTTTTATGCCAATATTTTTTTATCCCATATAACTCAAACGCTAATTCAAATATTTCAGAGTTCAATTCTTTTTCTGATTTACCAGAAACAATGAGCCCTTTATTTTCAATTACAGAAAATAATTCAGAAGCTTTTTTTTCTGCTTCAATTAAGTTGTGTCTTATATTATTCATACTATTTTCTGAGAAAGAGTTTATTTTAATTTGTCTACAATAATAGGTTTAAATTTATTTAATATTATAAAAAATTAGAATGATTTCAAATATTTAGGGAATATAAAATACGTTATAATACTTAATAAAACACCTCCTAAAATATCATAAAAATAATGCTGACCAGTACTTAATACAGACCATGTTATTAATAAAAACCAAATACAACTAATAAAAGAGAGGAGTTTGTTTTTTATTCGTAATAAGAAAAATGTTGCTAGTAATGAATTGGCTATATGTAAAGAAGGAAAACAATTTGATCTTACGTCATTATCAATTACAAAAGACAATACTTTAAAAGAAATAGGACTTTCTTTTTGAAGCATATAATAATCGGAATCTATTATAAAAGTAGGGAAAAAAATGAAAACAATTAGAGATATAATTGAATTCATTAGAATTAGTTTAATAAACAAGATCATATCTTTTTTATTAGAAAGATATACTGTTAAAAAGAGCAGTAGAAAAAAAGACATATAAATCCATACCGCTAAAAAATGAGGTTTTACATAGTGATCTATAGCTGTTAAAGAAATTATTTTTGCATCAAATAAAGTTATAAAACTTCCTAAATAATATAAAGAAGCTACAACTGTTTGAAGTATTAAGTAAACAAGTATTCTATTGTTTTTCAATTGTTTTTAATATTTAGGATGATAGTTTCTTTAAATCATTTTTTCTTAATGCAAGAAAACTAGTATACAATACGTGTAAGAATAATAACAGAAAAGAAATATTAAGTAGCCAATGGTTTAATGTTGTAAATACAAAAATAATAGGCATTACGATTCCAGTAATTATCCAAAGAATTAATCCCCAATATCTTCCTTCAGAAATACCGCCAATAGCTAAAGTTCCTGAAAATATGATGGCAAACAGAAAAAGTTTGATAGTGTTAGACCATATGTCTTCATAAAGAATATAATTTAATAATAAGGCGAATAATATAAGCGCTGCAATGCCTAATACAATACCTTTTATTTTATAGCGAACATGTTTTTCTTTAAATTTTGGAATTTTAAGGCCTATCATTTTAAGAACAGGAATATTATTCGCCCAAAAGAGATTATTGGTTTTTACATGATCTAAAGTTCCAAATACGATAGGATCATCTTCTTTCTCAACTTGAAAAGTTCCAAACATTTTATCCCATATAACTAATGTACCTCCAAAATTCTTATCTATATATGCATCATTTACGCCATGATGAACTCTATGATGCGAAGGCGTAATCATTATTTTTTCTAAGAAACCACTTTTTTTTACTAATCCGTTATGGTTATAAAATTGAATAAAATAATGAAGAGAAGATATTGAAACAAATATTTCAAAAGGAACACCAATAACAGCCAACATTATAAAAAAAGGAATGGAAGTTACAGAGGAGTACCAAGAGTTTCGAATACCTAGCGATAAATTATACTCTTCACCCTCATGATGTACCACATGTACCATCCAAAATAATTTAAATTTATGATGTAAACGATGCAACCAATAAAAACAAAAATCCCATGCTAGGAAAGTAAAAATCCAAATAGGTATAAATGACCAGCTTTCTAATAAATGAAAACTATAATTATGTAAAATGAAATAAAAAATAGCCAATTCGGTACCTCTCAATATCCACATTAATATATGGCCAGAATTAAGATTAAACACAACATCTTTCCAAGGTATTTGTTTCTTTTTATAATATTTCAAAATAATCAATTCTATGATTACCATTAATAGCATTAACCCAGTACCTATAGCTAAACTCATAGTTCTAAATTTAATATTTAATTAAAAGCCCACCAATAGAAACTCCTGCAGCCGTACCACATAACAAACAAGAATCACCCGGTTTAATACGATTATTTTGAACACTTTCGATGAAAGCCAATGGAATAGATGCAGCAATGCAATTTCCGTATTTTTCTAATTGACCCTGTACAGTATTTTCTCTTTCATATTTATTTGTATGTTCTGCAAATAATTGTAAACCAAGTTTACTTGCTTGGTGCGGAATAATAAAATCTATATCCTGTAATTTACAAGATATTGGATTTAAAAAGTTGTTTAAAAATTGAGGTAATACTGATTTTGTAAAACGAAGTAACCTCTTTCCGTTCATTTGAAAACTATATAATTCTTCATTATAAGGATATTCTTTAGGAAAATATTTTGCCCCACCACCTTTTATAATAGTATCTTTATTACATTCAGTATAAGTATTAATTGTTTGCCTTACCAAGCCTCTTTTACCTTGATCATCACTTGAAATAATTACAGCTGTAGCTGCATCACCAAATAAAGAATAAGTCTCTGCATTCTTAGAGTTTAATCCTTTAGAAGCTATTTCAGAAGTTACAATAGCAATGGTGTTTATATCTGGATCTTGTAATTTATAGGAAGCAAAATCTAAAGCAGAAATAAAACTTAAACAGGTAGAATTTATATCAATACAAGGAAAATTACAATCCTTAGCTTCTTTAAATTCATTTGCTATTGAAGAGGATCTGTTAGGTAGTATATAATCAAAAGTAGCACCACCACCAAGTAGCATGTCTAAATCTGATATTTTAATTTTAGCGTCTTCTAAAGCATTTTGTAAAGCATTGGCTCCCATGGTGGAAACGCTTTCCTCTTGTACATGATATCTCGTTTTTACACCAGTATATTTATAAATCCAGCCTTTAGAAATCTTTAATTGATCTTCTAATTCAGCATTAGTCACCATCTTTTTTGGTAAAAACTTACCAAGTCCAATAATTTTAAAAGGTCTTATTACTTTCATTCGCTATTCTTTTAAATTTATTCATAGTATTCACTTCAATAATTCCTTCATTTAGAACCACATTTTTTATATTCTTTTTATTGAATATATGAAGAAGTGCACTTTTTACTTTTTTACTAATTTCTTTTTTATCAAAACCATTGTTAACTTCTATAGCATAGGTAATTGTATTTTCATTTATAAGAGTTACTTTATAATTATGAATTTCATTGCTAACACTAATAATTGCTCTACGAATGGTATCAGGAAATATAACAATTTCTTTATTATTGAGGTTAAAAGTAAAAACATCGTCAGAACGTCCTTCAATTCGATCGATCACGGTAGATTTTAATCCACATTTACAGGGTTTTCCCTCATGAATAATATCATTTAATTCATACCTAACCAATGGTTGAGAAAACCTCATGTAATCTGTAATAATAGGATGGAACCTATCTTTTTTACCATCTATATATTTTTTTTCAATGGTAAGCCAATCTTCATTAAAATGTAATTTGCCTTCTTTACAAGTATGCGCTAAAAAGCCTTCTGTAGCTTGATAGACCTGTGCTATTTTTTGAGAAAATACTTTTTCAAAGTACTTTTTTTGATCTTGTTCTAAAACTTCTGCTACTGCTATAATTTTATCAAATTTTAAACTGATATTATTTTTTTCAAAATGTTTAGCTATTTCATTTAATACAGAAGGTTGTGCTATTAATATATTAGGTTTAATTTTAATTAATTCTGTAATATGATCTTCCATAGGCTTTATAATATCGAAGAAATGAAATGCAAGTATTTTTGATTTTACAGACTCATACAAATTGTTATTTGCTCTTAAAAAAAAAGCGATTTTTCGTTTTCTAAAAGAAAAACCAATAACTCTATCTAAAATAGCACCTACCCACATTGCTCTTTCTTTAGGACTGACCAAAAACATCCCTTTATTACCACTTGTACCAGAGGATAACCCTACGCTTATGTCTCCAATAGTAGGATTGAAATCTCTTGTAGTTTCACTTTTTAAAGCCACTTCAAAGGCTTCTTTTTTGGTAATATTAACTGTATTAATAGCATCAAAGTTATCCATGAATAATTGTTTATTCATAATAGGGTAAGACAACAAATCTTTATTATAAAAGGAAGATTTATTTAAGTTGCTTTTCCATTTACGAACCCTTTTTTTTGAAGGACGATTAGACCTAAACAATCTATTTAATCTGTGACGAATAAAATAGAATAAGATGTATAATTTAAAATGTTTCATGTTTCCATTTTATATCTTGTGGTAATTCCATGTAAGTTTCCATACAATGACTAGGAATGATTAATGTTTCAGGGTTGTTTTTATAAAACGTATGAATACGATTCAAACTTTCTTTAAAATCATTCCAAGAGTTAAAAAAAAGCTTTACAATAGGATGTGGTAATTTTAAATCTTGAAAATTACTTTTTAACCAAGCAGCATCTGAAACTAAAAAGACCTGTCTTTCATTCGTTTTTATTAAAATACCAATCATACCTAAAGCATGACCATCTAAAGCACATACTTTTATTGTACCATCATTGAAAAGATCGATTATTTT
>CALISK010000028.1 GCA_938041625.1 uncultured Tenacibaculum sp.
TCGTAATCTTTATTTGTTATTGTTTTTCCTTCTTGATTTACAAACTCAAAATTAGGCGCTTTTCCATATTTATGTAAATCTGCTTTTTGAAAATGTTTTACTATTTTAGGAACAGAATAAATTCCGAATAATAAAATAATAAAAGAGATGCCTATATAAGAATAATTAGTTTTTTTCATTTGAAATACTCTTTTTTCTTCTTTCGTCACTATTATTTTTCTTCAACGCTAAATTATATTCAGCAAAAACAACTTTTACATCATCTATCATATCATTCTTTAATTCAGCTATAGACTTCATATTATACCCAAATAATTTAACATCCTTTTGTCCATTTATTGTTGATTTCCCTCTTCTTAATCCATTATCTCTATCAATTATAAATGCTTTTGAAGAATGTAAATTAGTATCTAAACTTGAAAGTGTTTTAAAGCTTTCATAAATAGCTGTTATCTCTTCTTTTGTTGCAAACAAGAAATTCCATTTAACCATATTCGTATAAAGGCTCAACTTTTTCTTCAGTTTTTCAACTTTAGCTTCTTCATTCTTTAAACTGAATACGATAATTTGAAAATCTTTATAACCATAAAATTTTTTATAAATTTTCTCATTCAAATTAAAGATCTCTCCTTCACTATTCTTTACATCATTACCAATAAATGCAACTACAGAAATTTTATCTTTAAATTTATATTGATCATTAACATGAGAAACATCAATTACTTCTTTAGTAATTACTGGTAATTTACCAAAATTATGAGTTCCTATTTGAAGAAATATATAAAACAATAAGGGTACTATAAACAATGCAAATAATACAATGTACTTTTTTTTATTATTCATTTATTTTTTAAGTTTAAAGGAAAAAAAAAGTGGTTATAAAAACCACTTTTTTAAAAATTTATTACCATTTAATTAATGGCGCTAATGTTTCGTATAAATACCCTCCTTCGAATAAGACTATAAATAATAAGTAACTTATTAGAAATACGGCGGTCCAAACTAAAGAGCGTCTAAACCATTTTTTTTCTCCTTCTAAATGCATGAATGCCCATGCTATATAATATGCTTTGGCTAATGTTAAAATAATAAATATCCAATTTAACCAACTTGTACCAAAACCATTTAAATGTAAAGAATCTGGTTTAGCAATACCTAAACCTACCTCAACAGCTGTAATTACTGTTAAAATACCTAATACTATCCAAATTCTTTTATTCGATTCTGCGTGTGCTCCCATTTTTAATCTCTTTTAATCAAATTAATTTACACTAAGTAGAAGAATGTAAATACAAATACCCAAACTAAATCTACAAAGTGCCAGTATAAACCAACTTTTTCTACCATTTCGTAATGCCCTCTCTTTTCATAAGTACCTAATATTACATTAAAGAATATGATAATATTCAATACAATACCTGAGAATACGTGAAATCCGTGAAACCCTGTAATAAAGAAAAAGAAATCTGCAAAAATAGGGTTACCATATTCATTTACATGAAGATTTGCTCCTTCTACAACTTGGCTTGCTTTCTCTAATTGTTCTTCACTTTTATCTCTTGATAAAATTACTTTCTGCTTTGTATCTAAATTTATTTGCTCACTTCGTATTTGTAAAGAAGGATCATTTTTAAATGCTTGTTGAACCTGGGTTACAGAATATTGAGAAATTGTTTTTTCTCCTTCAAACCATAATCCATTCTTTTTAGAATGTTGTTCCCTACCATCTACTCTATGACCATCCACAAAACTTGCTAAAGAAACTTGATGAAAATTACCTTTTGCATCTGCTTTAACAAATTGTAATATCTTATTATCTGAAGTTTTTACTGCTCCATAAGAACCTTTAATAAAAGTTTTCCATTCCCAAGCCTGAGAACCTACGAAAATTAAACCAAAAATTATGGTTACAAACATATACAATGCAACTTTCTTTTGCTGCATTTTATGTCCGGCATCTACCGCCAAAACCATTGTAACCGAAGATACAATTAGTACGAATGTCATAAATGCTACATAATACATCGGATAATTCCCATGAAAAAATGGAACGTGAGTAAATACTTCATCGGCAATAGGCCAAGAATCTATAAACTTAAAACGAGTTAAACCATAAGCGGCTAAGAAACCAGAAAAAGTTAAAGCATCAGATAAGATGAAGAACCACATCATCATTTTACCATAGCTAGCTCCAAATGGTTTTGCTCCACCTCCACTCCAGGTCTCTTTGTTGTCAGAATTTACAGCGATGTCTGCTTCCATAAATATCTATATCAGTTAATTTTTGTTAAATATTTTGCCAAAATTACGCATTTTTAATCACCTAATAAAATAGAAAAAGAAAAATAGGTAAATCCATAATACATCTACGAAATGCCAAAAGATCGCACCTAGTTCAAATCCAAGCATATCTGCGGATGAATACTTCTTTTTAAAATGATTATAAATAACGACAATTAGTACAATTATACCCGCTAACATATGTAAAACATGCATAAATGTAATACCAATTATAAACGAAGTAGACACTGTACTTTCTTCTCCTGTAAAATATAATCCTGAATTTTCTAATTCTTTAAAGCCTACATATTGAAACCAAACAAATAATAAGCCCAAAATAAAAGCAAATGCTAAAAAAAGAAATGATTTATTTATATCATCTTTCTTTAAGAACATTTTAGATAAAAATAAGAATATGCTACTTAAAATAATTACTCCTGTACTAATATAAAAAGCATCAGGCAGATCAAAAGTAACCCAATCTTCTCTTTTCATACTTACAACATAAGCACTTGTTAAGCCAGCAAAAAACATAATCATACTGATTAGAGAGACCCACAACATTGGTTTTGCTGATTTTCTCTTTGCTACTCTTAACTCTTTTTCTATTTGAGTTTTCTCCATTAGTGTAAAAATTTATCTATTACATATATTATTGGTAACAGTGTTATATAAAAAACACTTGCTAACATTAATTTTCTTGCGTCTGTATTTTTTTCTGACTTATATAATGCAATTCCATAATACAACATTAAAAACCCTAACAAAGCGACAATTATTGCTGTAACAGGATATATATATAGTTTTCCTGTTGTTTTTAATACTGGTGCTACAGAAATTAGTAACATTACACAAGTGTAGAATATGATTTGAACTACAGCTCCTTTATCCTTTTTGTCCATAGGAAGCATACGCAATCCAGCTTTATTATATTCTTCGTACTGTAACCACCCAATTGCCCAAAAATGTGGAAATTGCCAAAAAAACTGAATCATAAACAAAAAACCTGCTTCAATTCCAAAATCACCTGTGGCAGCAACCCAACCTAACATAAAAGGTATTGCACCAGGTATAGCACCTACAAAAACAGCCAAAGGAGTTATTCCTTTTAAAGGTGTATATGCACAGGTATATAAAAAAATGGAAATTGCACCAAAGAGTGCACATTTAGGATTAATAGAATACAAAATTCCAATTCCTAAAAAAGTGAATACAATTGCTATTGCTAAAGCTGTATTTACTTTCATTCTACCAGATGGTAATGGCCTATTTTTTGTTCGTTGCATAATAGCATCGATATCTTTTTCTATAACTTGATTAAATGCATTTGAAGCACCTACCATTAAATACCCTCCTATTGATAGTAAAACAACAATCGAAAAATCAATAGTATCTGCACCTAATAAATAACCTGTTACAGATGTAAAAACAACACTTATCGACAATCCTACTTTTGTAAGTTGTTTAAAATCTATTAAAATGGCTTTAAAAAAAGACTTATTATCTGCTACCGAAACTGAATCCACTATACCTCTTAAAAATTTTCGCAAAGATATTCTATATTAACTTAATCGCCATACTTTTTAGCTTTTATTGGATTTCTTAATAAAATCATTTTATTTTTTGCCAGATTAGAAAAAGAATGTATATTTGCACCCGCAATAATCACATTGCAACGTTCATTAAAAAATAAAGACTACGCGAAAGTAGCTCAGGGGTAGAGCATCACCTTGCCAAGGTGGGGGTCGCGGGTTCAAATCCCGTCTTTCGCTCTAAACCATATAAAAAATTCCATGCTGAAGTGGTGGAATTGGTAGACACGTTGGACTTAAAATCCAATGGACTGTAATGTCCGTGCGGGTTCAAGTCCCGCCTTCAGTACTAAAACCGTTGTTAATCTTTATGATTTTCAACGGTTTTT
>CALISK010000029.1 GCA_938041625.1 uncultured Tenacibaculum sp.
TAATTAAAATAAATACAATGAAAAAAATATTTTTAGGGATTCTAATGGCTATGTTCATGATAGGATGTCAAGAAGAAGAAGTAATTACAGATATCGAAAAAGGAAGTACTTCAGAAATTAATTTAACTAAATCAGAAAATAAGAACGTACTTAGTTTTGCAAATTTTGATGAATTAGAAAAAGCAATACATGAAATACTAGAAAGTGATGTAGATTTATTAGAAAGATCTATCACCGATCTTAAAGAAAAAGGAAGAATTTCTTTATTAATGGCCTCTAATTTTGGAGAAGAAGAGCTTAGAAAATACGGGTTAAAAAGAGAGAATATAGCAAAAGTAGATACGGGAGATCGTGTTTTGTTACATTTATTAAGTTATGAAGGAGAAATTGTTATTGAAAGAACAATATATAAAATTGATGAAGATTTTGTTTACATTTTAAAAGATAATAACAAAGAGATAATACGTAAATTTTTGTCAGAATTTAAAGAAGGAAGAATAGAAGTAACCAATAGAAAATTGTTGAAATATAGTGAATCGTTACAGGTATATAAGCACGGGAATAATAAAAAAGAAGAATATGTATCTGTAAAAAGAACAGAGTACGGTAATTTCCCAAATGATGGAAGTGTACGAGTAAAAGCACGTCAATTTGATGATCATTGGTTTTTTTACAGTTCAGTAGGTGCACTTACTAAGACAGAACAATATTGGAATAGTTGGGTAAATGTAGAAACGACAAATAGATTAAAGTTTTCTGTATATTTTGAAGCCTTCTCTATTTTTGATGCTCATACGCCTGTATTTGGTAAAACTCTTAAGGATGATATTATTAAACGTACATATGCAATAGATAAAGTATTCGGATTTAATGTGGGATCGCCAGCATTATTAAACTTTAAAGTTCAAAATGGTTTAACGCAGCACCAGGCAGGTTGGTATGGTAATAATTCACACACAGTTAATTTATATTATTAAAGTATAAAGAACCTCTTTAATTTTAAGACCTCACAGCTTTCTAAAAAACTGTGAGGTCTAAAATTTTAATGTTATTTTGAGTTATTAGAACTGGTTTTAGTTATCTCCTTGCGATTAAAAAGACCAATTTTTATAACTGCGACTAGATTCTAGTTTATTTTCAAGCTCATTTGATAAACTAGGAAAAAAATCAATACCTGTTCTTTTTTCTAACTCATCAATAGAAACTACGAACTTATATAAAGGATCTTTACTTTCTTTATGAGGAATTAAAAAAGCAATCGCTTTTATTTCTGGTTTGCGGTAATCTAATAACACTTTATAAAAAGCATTTGGTACACTTACTTTTTCTTTACCTATGTATTTTAAATTGTTGTCTGTTAAAACACCTCCAGTAATTACATATAAATGTTTGTATTTCTTTGCCCAATAACGAGTTTTCTGCTCTAAACGATTCCATACACCAGCATTAAAATCATGTTTTTGAGGAGAAATATTAGAAGTAAAAAAGGTTTCGTTAAACGCTTTTTTTGAAAACTTTCGATCTCCAGCAGGACATAAATGACCTCTGTCATAACCAGATTTTTTATAATTCCTCCAGCTAGCAGACTTTGTCTTTACTTTAGGGTCATCAATAAAATATGGACGCTTAAACTTGGTATGAGCAATATCCTTTTTATCTAAAGAATAGGCAACCCATTCTGCTTGCTCATGTTTTTCATTATATGATAAAGAGTAAAAATTATGACGAACAATCGAATTCGTTGTTGAAGTAGGTAAAAAGTCAAACCCAGAAATAGGTTGTTGACCTGATACTTCTTCTATAATAGTTACATCACTAGGCTCATTATTTAATTTATCTTTAAATAAATAACCAGTTAATAAAACTATAAGCGCAATAGTTGAAATTATTTTTTTATAGTTTCTCACTATTTTAAAGGTATTTCTTTAAAATCTTCCGTTTTTTCAGCATCATCAAAAATTTCTTGAAATTTTTTAGGAGGAACTGTTAATTTTCTTTTCACTAAATCTAACCAAGCACCATATACATTAATAACTGCAGATAGTTTTCCTTCGCTATTAAATACTTCATGTTGAATTTTCCAACGTTCTCCTTTACCAGATAATCCAGTAATTTTTAAATTAACAGAAATATCTTCTCCTAAATGTATTTCTTTTAAAAAACGAGTGTTTTCTTCAAACAAAATAGGACCTACTTTTTCTTTAGTAAAATCGTGTATAGTAATCCCATATTGATTAAAAAATCGTAATCGAGATTCAGCAGCATAATCATTATATGCAGTATGACGCATGTGAATATTTGCATCGAAATCAGCCCACCTAGTGGTAAAGTTTACAGTAAAATTCATGAATGTAAATTATAAATCAATTTTAGAACAAATATATAGAAGAATATTAATTAATCTTTTTAAATCAATAGAATTCCTATACGCTCTAATCTGAGTAAAGAAAGAAATTTTGTAAGCTAAAATTTCATAAAATTGAAAATAAAACTTTTTTAGTTAAGTAACTCTATAGTTCTGTTTCGAAGGTTTATACTAGAATGCATTATGAAATTCAAAAGTATATAGAAAGTTTGCTCTTTATACTTCTTTCAATTTATAAATTGAAAGAAGTATTGTTTTTATTTTTGATTACTTCTAAATAGTTTTGATTCAGTCGATTTAAGTACTTGTTTGCTAATAAGAGATCATTTTCGCGAAGAGAGACATGAACCTTGAAGGTCTTTAAAAATTCAAGGATTTAATTAATTTTTAAATCTTATTTATTATGAAAAAAACAGTTTTAAATTTAGGAGAAAGCTTAACAGCAACTAAGCAAAAAGAAATTAATGGCGGTGCTTTTGTAACAGGATCTTGCGAAGATATTTATCATGGTAATAGCCGTCAAATATGTGGAATTCCTCATTGTCCTGGAACATGTGATGGTAATGGAGGTTATATTATTTATTAAAATCAAATTTTATCAACTTTAAATTTTATTTATTATGAAAAAAACAGTTTTAAATTTAGGAGAAACTTTAACTGTTAACAAGCAAAAAGAAATTAACGGAGGAGCTTTCGAAACAGGTGCTTGTGAAGATATTTGTTATGGTAATAGTCGAAAAATATGCGGAATTCCTCATTGTCCAGGAAGATGTGATGGTAATGGAGGCTTCATTATCTTTTAAATAAAAAAAAGTGCGACTTAATTAAGTCGCACTTTTAGAATATGTATTCATGTCTTAAAATTAAAAAAAATAAAACTATTAGAGTCGATCATTTTTTGCGAACAGAAGGTTTTTTTTATTATAGGTGTTGATAGTTAGGTGTTTAAATTTGTTTAAGTGTATTGGTGTAAATTAGTTTTTGTATCTTTCAATAGATAAATAAAAGACTCTTTTTATTTTACATATTGGGGAAAACAAATTCAAATAAAATATTTTTTGCGAGAACATTAGACGTAAACCTTGGGGGTCTTTAAATATGTCAGGGACTTAATTAACTTTAAAATCTTATTTATAATGAAAAAATCAATTTTAAATTTGGGAGAAAAATTGACTACTGTTGAACAAAAAGAAATTAATGGTGGAGTTATACC
>CALISK010000030.1 GCA_938041625.1 uncultured Tenacibaculum sp.
TTTAAGTTAGTTTGTTACATAGTTTTATACCAGTTTATATTCATTGATTTTATAAGCTGGTATTTTATTTAAAAAAATGAAATATCAAATATTTTCCAAGAAAGATGGAATATATTTAATAGAGAAGATTTATTGACTAAGATAAATACTCTAAAAACAAAAGAAAGTAATTACAAAGCTTGGAATTATGTTAGAATTATGGATATAGCATCAATGGGATATGCTACTCAATTTCTTACTAAAGAAGAGGTAAAAGAGATTGCTTTAGAAGTGTTGCCTTTGGTTCAGAAAAATTATGAAAACTGGAATTTATATTATGAAGATTTTATTAAAGGAAGAATAGATTGGAACAGTAATGATAATGACGTTTATGAACTAAAAAAAATAGCTAAAGAAATTACAAGTTATGAAACATCTATTTATAAAGTATTGCCTTTAAATCTTTAGTGTTTTTTTAGAATATCATAGTTTCATATTTTAAAATTCCTGTTTATGAATACAATAACTTTTAAATATTTAAGCAAAAGTAATTTAACCATTCTTTAATTAAGCTGTAACATCCTATAAATAGTAATTGTCTTTAGTATATAAACTAACTAAAGATGAAACAGACCATATTATTATTTTCTACTATAATATCCATTTCTCTACAAAGTCAGATAAAGTTTAGTACTTTAAAAGAATGGAATAAGGATAAGTTAGAAACAGCGTTAAAATTTGTAAAAGAAGCTGGGGCTTATTCAGTAGTAATTCGTACAAATAATGAAATAAAAGCTTCTTTTGGTAATGTAGATAAAGTAAGTCGAGTACATTCCGTACGAAAGGCAATTATAGGGGCTTTAGTTTTTCAAAATTTGCAAAAAATAAATCTAAATACAAGTCTAAAAGATTTAAGAATTCAAGACATGCCAATTCCATTAAATAATATACAAAGGAAGACTAAAGTAATTCATTTATTAAAGAGTATTTCTGGAGTTAATCATCCTACAGGATCTCAAATTGGTTCTATGCAAAAACAACGAGATTTATTATTAGGTACAAAAACAAATGTGCCAGGAACAAGATGGGCTTATAATAATTGGGATTATAATGTATTAACTACGATATTAGAACAAAAAACAGAGTTAAATACGAAAGAATTGTTTAGAAAAGGAATTGCAAGTCAACTTAAAATTAATGATTTTGAAATTATCTATAAAAGGGATACAATGTTATCTAAACACGCAAAAGCAGGTTTTAGATTGTCTACAAAAGACATGGCTAAATTTGGACAACTTTTTTTAAATAAAGGAAATTGGAATGGCAAGCAATTAATTCCTGAAAAATGGATTGATAAAATTACAACGGATTTTGTGAAAACAAAAAATCAAAGTAATGAACGATACGGGCATGGTTATTTATGGTGGATTCAAGATAAAAGTTATGCAAGAGGGTTGTTGCCTAAAAATAGTTATGTAGCCACAGGAGCTTGGGGACAGAGAATTTTAGTTGTTCCTCAATGGAATAGTGTTATAGCTTTAAAAACAATGACAGAAATACCTGTGGAACAACGAAAAAGAGTTACAAGAAAAGAATTTGAACGTTTTGTTGTTTTATTGGCGAAATCTAAATTATTAAAATAATAAAAAACCCACTAATCGAAAAGATTAATGGGTGATTTTATAATTAAATAGCTAAGAAATTTTAATCTATTTTTTAATTAATTTTTTAAGAGTTGTTTTACCATTAATAGTAATTCTACAAAAATAAATACCGCTAACAAGTGTTTCATTACCTGAAGTTAAGTTGAACTTATGAAGCCCTTTTTTATAAAAATTATTTGTAATTACTTTAGAAGCACCATAAATGTTTATAATTTCAATGTTTACAGAATTCTCTTCATTTGGTAAAAGAACTTCAACTATAGAGTTTTTAGTAATTGCATTCGGATAAATTGAAGCTACCTCAGAAGAAATATTTTTTTTAATATTTATACTAGATCTAGATTGTATATTGTCAGGGTTTGTATCATACCAAGTACCATTATAATACCATCCATTAGAACATCTATTTAAATCTGTAGATTGTGAATTTCCATTATTACTAAAAATAATATTAACACATGATGTATTTTCAAATGTATAGGTATACCATCCATTTGTATGTAACTCCATAGTTTCTCCTGGCCAAGAAGTCGTAGTATTATTTGAAGGAGATACATTCCAAAAATAAATTTCAGGATTATTATAATCATCAGATTTAAAATATACAGTCAAATCTTCATTACCATTATCTGGTTCGTCTGGGTTTTGATCATACCAAGTACCATTATAATACCATCCATTTCCACACCTTTGTAGATTGTCTGTTTGATTCGAACCATTATCACTAAAAATTAAATTTGTACAATTAATAGCAGGTAAAGTATAAGAAAACCATCCATCACCAATATCTGTCATACCTTCTCCTGGCCAAGAAGTGGTTAAACTACTTGGATTTGTATTCCAGAAATATAGCGTCGGATTATTAAGAGTACCTTTATAATAAATGGTCATATCATCTGAAGGAGCTATAAAAGAGTATGTTTCAGAAATAGTATTAGATGTTAAACCTTCTGAATCAAAAGCTATTGCATTTATTGTTGTATTAGTGGTAACAGACAAAGAACCATTATATATAGTAGATGATTCTGATGGAGTAGTACCGTCTAACGTATACCTGATTATTGGATTTGTATCACTATCATCTGTAGTAGATAATGTTACTAATAAGGTATCGCCTATAGTATACTCTCCTCCAGTAATATCTACTGTTAGTTCAGGTGCTTGATTACCTGGAACACATGGTGCTGTCATTTGACTATCTAAAAATAAATCTTCTGATTGAACACCACATTGATTGATAATGTAATTGGTGTTAAGTATTCCTGGTAGTTCATATTTATACCATCCTTCACAACCTCCACCTACAGGAGTCATTTCTACACCAGGCCAGGCTAAATCTGTTAATACATTAGGTTCTTCTAACCAATAATAAATACGAGGTGTTTCTGAACATTCTGTAAAAGTATACAGCGTAAAACCATCTATTTCACCAATAGAATATTTTCTAGTTACTACTGAAGATAGCTCTCCATTTGCGTTTTGAGCTACTAACTGTACATCTACAGTTTCTGTAAACGTAACATCACCAGAGTAAACTGTCCAAGTATTTAAATTATCTGTACTCATACTTAAGTCAGTAGTGTAATATATAGTTGGGTTAGGATCTTCTTTATCTGTAGTAGAAGCAGACATAATGATAGCTGACGGATCATAACTGTTTTCAGGATTAACAACTAAAGAAGGACGATTGGTAGGGTTTGTTTCTTCTATTAATAATATTCCATTACTATGTGCATTAAAGGAAACCATACCATTAGATACAGTAGCAACTGATTCTGTGTAAAAATCACGTAATTCAGTACCATTAGGAAATAGTGAAGAAACATTAACAGAGGTGTTACCTGATGCACCTACTACAACTATTACATTGTCGTTATCAAGTGTTCTTGAGAATGTATAAGGACTACTTGATAATTGCTGATGTGATCCTCCTCCCATTGCAAGATGATTTCTTCTAAATTGACCTAACCGCTGCCAGTGATTTTGAATATTAGTATCAATGTTGTTCCAATTCATATAAGATCTAGTTCCTTGGTGTGGGTCGCCACCTTGCGGTCCTTCAGGTCTACCAGTTTCATCTCCATAAAATATTTGTACAGATCCTGGTGCTAGTAGTAAACTTGTTCCTCCATTAATTAAATTACCTCGATCAAATAATTGAGTGTCATGTGAAGAAATATAACTTAAGGCATTCCAATCTGAAGCATTATTAATGGTATTGGCATAATTAGAGTATATATTTTCTAAGTTTCCAATGTTGCCAGCTTGTCCTTGAAAATCAAAATTGATTAATCCATCATAACCATTATCTATATGATATTGAGATCTTCCAAAACCATATCCAAAATTCTCACCTACCATCCAAAATGGAAGATCGTCTAATTTTTTAGTTGGGTTGTTGTTTTTCCAATCCTGTAAAGCTATAACAGCTTCTTGTTTTAATATTCTCCAAGCTTCTCCTTCTACATGTTTTTCTGTATCAACTCTGAAACCATCAATACCATATTCTCTTACCCAGTCAGATAACCATTTTACAAAATGATTTCTTACAGTTCGTTGATATCCAGTTCTATTAAAAAAGTTATTAAGTTCAGTTTGTTCTTGAGCTAATTTACTAGAAGACCATTTGTTTAATAAAACAGGAGGAAGTCCTACTTCATTAGGAGCTTCTGTAATAATATCTGGTAAACCGGCTAATGTTTGTGTTAGTTCACCACCTCCTGGAGATGGATAACCAGGTAGACCAGCACGTAGCCAATCACCAGACCACCAGTTACCCCATTTATTACAATTACCAGAATAATCAATAAATAAATCGTGAATACTAGCCCAGTTTTCTCCGTTAGAAGGCCTCCAGCCTTTCCAATTATCGTTTGTACAGCCAAAATTATATTCTTCCATATCATGTAATGTGTTATAGCCAACATGATTCATTACCACATCCATCACTAAACGAATTCCATGATCGTGTGCTGCATCTACAAAAGCCCTAAATTCATCTTCTGTACCAAAATTGGCATCCATTTCGGTCCAATCTAATCCATAATAACCATGATAGGCATAATGTCTAAATTCTCCATTAGATCCTCCAGATACCCATCCGTGAATTTGTTCATAGGGGGCAGAGAACCATATCGCATTAACTCCAAGGTCATCAAAATAACCTTCATTTATTTTGTTGGTGAGTCCTACGAAATCTCCTCCGTGAAAATTCCCTATTTCATCAAATCCATAATCATTCCCATTTCCATCTTTTCCTCTGCCATAGGATTGATCATTGCTTGTATTTCCATTTTCGAAACGATCTTGAATAACGAAATACACTGTAGAATTATCCCATGTAAAGGGCTTGTCTCGATTTTTATTTTGCCCAATCACCAAAAGAGTGAATAGCAATAAGACACTAGTAAATATTGTTTTCATTAGTTTTAAATTTTTGGTTAAAAAAGTTAAGAGGAAGTCACCCAAAATTAAAGTGGGTGACTATTAGATATTGATTTGTTACTTTTTAATTAGCTTTTTTATAGTTGATTCTCCGTTGATTGTTATTTTACAGAAATAAATTCCACTCGCTAATCGCTTTTGAGTTTCATTTAATTTGAATTGATGGTTACCAAAACCAATTTTTTTCTGTATAATAGTTTGTGAAGAACCATAAATAGAAATTAGTTCTATTTTTAAATTACTGGAATTTATAGAATTACTAATTCTTACTACTGAGTTTTCATTAATAGCATTCGGGTAAATAGAAATTGAATCGAATACTTCTTTTAATTTTAAAGTAGTATTCCTTGCTTGTAAATTATCAGGGTTATTGTTGTGCCAAATACCGTTATAGTACCATCCATTAGAACATCTGTTTAAATCTGGTGTTTGAGAATTACCATTATCACTAAATATAAAATTAGAACAACTTGTATTAGCTAATGTATACGAATACCATCCATTACCTATATCTGTCATTGTTTCTCCTGGCCAAGGAGTAGTCGCTTCTGATGGAGTAGCTGCCCAAAAATAAACTTCTGGAGAAGTAAATGAGTCAGGTTTAAAATAAACGGTTAAATCTTCTTCTGTTTGGTTATTTCCACTATCACCAGGATTATTGTCATACCAAGTACTGTTATAATACCAACCATCATTACAACGTTGAAGGTCTTCTGTTTTATTTGCTCCATTGTTACTAAATATTACATTAGTACAATTTACTCCATTAAGAGTATATGAATACCATCCATCACCAATATCTGTCATGTTTTCTCCTGGCCAAGAAGTTGTTGAAGATTCCGGACTTGTATTCCAAAAATAAATAGTAGGATTATTTATAGATCCTTTGTAATAAATTGTCATTGAATCAGAAGAACCACCATCTGAAAAAGAGAAATCGTTACTAATAATTGAAGATGATGCATTTTGATTATCATATGCAACAGCCTTTACTGTAGTATTTGATGAAACTGAAATAGTTGTAGTATATAAATTAGAAGATTTAGAAGGAGTACTTCCATCTAATGTGTAATATACTTCTAATCCTTGAGGATTATCATCTGATGCATTTAAAGATACAGGAATAGTTTGACCAATTGTAAAAGAACCTCCATTTGGAGTCATTGTTAACGAAGGTGCTTCATTATTATTTCCATCATCTCTAGGGTCTGTATCAAACCATGAACCATCTTGATACCAACCATCTTGAGTTCTATTTAAATCATCAGTTTTAGAAGATCCATTATCATTAAATAATAAATTTGTACTTGTTACTCCATCAAAAACATGTTCATACCAGTCAGAATTCCCTATTCTACTCATTTCAGGTCCAGGCCAATTACTGGTAGGTAAAACATCTGGAGATTCGTTCCAATAATGTACATTTACTTGCGACCAAGAAGAAGGTTTTTTAAAATACACATGTAACCCTTCAATTGGTCCAATCTGATATGATTTAGTAATAACGTCAGAAGCTTCTCCGTTACTATCATAAGCAATAGCCTTAATAATAGTAGATTCAGTTATTGTAAAAGAACCATTATATCTATTGCTAGATCTATTAGGTATTGCATTATTTATAGTGTAAAATATTTCTGAATTTCCAGATCCTCCAAATGCTTCCATAGATATTGGAATAGGATTTTCAGATCTTGTATTATTTGGGTTGATATTTACCACAGGTTTACTTGGGCCATTAACACAGTTTTCAAAAAAGCCACCGCCACAAGGACCAATTAGCCCAGGGCCATTTAAGACATAAATCCCTGCAGATCCAGAAGTAACAGTAAAGTTTAATCGACCACCTTGGGCAAAAGCTTCACGTCCTGTAACAGCATCACGATATGTACCATTAGAAACTCCTGATATAGAAAAACTGGCACTTCCGTCTTTTGCTAAACCTACTACAACTTCACTATTTCCATGTGTTCTTCTGTATGAAACTGCATTGCCAGGAGCTTCTTTCCAATCCCAACTTCCTTTTTGTAAAGCAGGGATAGCTCTTCGCATTGCATTTAATTTTTTTATATGTTGATATATTTTATGATTAGGAGCCTGATCTATTGCATTGCCATAATAAGCTCTTCCTGTTTTATCAATAGATTGTTCAATTCCAGCAGCATTATGTATATCGTTAAATTCACCTGCTTTAAAACGCATTTCTGTTCCGTAATAAACTGTTGGAATTCCTCTCCATGTAAACATGAAGTTCATACAGGCAGCTAAATTTTCATCCGATCCACCATAACGACGGTTCCAATCGTTATTAGGTCCAAAATCATGATTATCTAACCAAGTAACCAAAGTAGAAGGATCACTATATAAATGATCATATCTGGCTGCTGCTTTTACTGTAGGAAAAGATTGTCCTTCTTCAAAAGTTCCATGAAAAGTTGCTTCTCCAAAAAAATCAATTACCGCTAAATCTAATGGAGCAGAATTATTTACAGCGCCCCTCCAAGTATAATAATGAGGATTTGTTTCTTCTACTGGGTGTAATTCGTGACGTTTTTGAGCAACTTCACCAAAGATGAATAAATCTGGATTTATAGCTTTAAATGCATCATAGAAATAAATAATATCTTCTCTACTCATATGTTTTACAGTATCCCAACGAAAAGCATCAACACCCATATTAATATATGTAGCATAGGCATTTACTAAGTAATCCCTTACTTTTTGATTTCCAGTATTTAAATCAGGAGTATCGCCAGCCAAAGCTCTGTTTTGTAAATTTTCGGTATCGTCAAATCCTTGAGCAAAACCATTACCTGAGTGATGATACCAGTCAGGATCGGTGGTATCTACATAACTTTCTTTACTGGGAAAGTTGTGAGCCGCTAAATTCTGATTATATGGAGGAGGCATTTTAGCTACATTAGCTCTACTCCATATTAATCCATCATCTGGGTTTGGTGTAATTCCATCATACTCCCAATTAGGGTTATCTGTAGCTGCCCATGGTTTTGTAGGGTCTGTATTGTATTTGATTTCTGCCACATCTTTAATTCCAAATCGACCAGCGTGATTGGTAACAACATCCAACACAATTTTCATTCCTCTAGCGTGAATCTCATTTATTAAATCTTGAAATTTAGCACCAGGAGATTCTAATCGAGGATCTACTTTTGTAAAATCCCAAGCATGATAACCATGATAATCTAGTGGACTTCGATTATGAACAATAGGAGTTATCCAAATAGCGGTAAAGCCAAGATCTTTAATATAATCCAATTTTTGTATAAGTCCTTTAAAATCGCCTTGCCAGGTTACATCATTTGGGTCAGTAATATCAGAATTTATGTTTGGATCTGGATTGTAAGATGACCATTCTGTAGGAGCATTATTATTTGGGTCTCCGTCAAAAAAACGACTTGTCATTAAAAAGTAAATAGTCTCCTCTCTAAAATCTACTTGAGCAGAGAGAATATTAGGCAGTAGAATACTTATAAAAAGTAAAATGCTACTTAATTTTTTGAAAAAAAGTTTCATAAATAATAGGATTTGTTTGTGATTAATATTGAAGGTTTAAAACTGTATTTTATATGTTAAAAAAATACAGATATCACAATTTAAAGATTAATTACTGCCTATTATTTGTTTTAATTCGACGAAAACGTTTTCGTGTTGATAAGATTTTAAGATTAATTAAAATTTTTATAAAATTATCTGTTTTCATTAAGATTCCAGTTGTATTCTAGAAAGGAAATTTTGGCTTCATCATTAATTTTTATGGAAGAATACTTGTTTAAAAATGTAATGATATTGCCCATTTCAAAATCTTCAGAGTACCATTCAAAAACTTTTGATAACTGAATATTATCAGGTGTTATTTTGTTTTTTGAATTATCATTAATGAATTTTTTCATGAGTGTTTCTAAACTCTCATCTACATTGTTTTCAGTAAATGAATAATTAATTAAAGAAGGACCAGAAATACTTCCGGCATTTAATGCAGCATGAATTCTAGCATCACTAAACTTCTTTCTAATAATACCATGTTCTATTTGATTTAAAGTGTGTGTTTTTCCTCCTATTTTAGCGAAAGGAATATTCCAAACATTCTTTCCTTTCTTTTTTATGTAAGTAATGCTAGATTTTGTAGTGTTTGTTATTGTAAAGCCCACATTATTAATTTCATTTGGGTTTTCATTGTTTTCTTTTACATCAATGTCTTTTTTAGGAGGGTAATTGTTTAAAACAATTTTAAGAGTATATGCATTATATGCATTTAGCCAAAAAGCTTTTTTCTTATTTAGACTCCAAGATTCATCTGGATTTGTGTTTTCAAAATAAGTAAGAAAAGAGGATAATTTAATAGTGTCTGAAGCAATAGACTTATAATTTATAAGACCGTTTATGGTAACATGCTTTTTAAGTAAATCATTATATTCTTCTAGTTGAGAGTGAGTGTTTTGAAGTAATATAAGTTGAATTATAAAAGTTAATAAAAATACTCTTTTCATAATTTTAAATAGTTTAACACTTAAATATATGAAAAAACAAAGAATATTTTTTTGTTAAAATAAAAAAGAGAGTAATTTATATAATTACTCTCTTTTAAAATTTAAGGGATTATTTTTAAAATAATTATTTTTCGTTTAAGTCCCAATTATATTCTAAATAAGAAACTGTTGCGTTGTCATTTACTTTTACAGTTGAATATTTATTTATAAAATCAACCAAAGTTATTGTTGATGTAAAGTCTTCCTGATACCATTCAAATATTTTTGAAACTTCAACTTTAGTAAGTGTTATTTTATTTTTATTAGAATCATTAATAAAATCTTTCATTAACATTTCTAATTTTGAATGAATGTTTTTTTCTGTAAATGCGTAGTTAGGAAATTTAGGGCCAGATACCGATCCTGCATTTATTCCTACATGAATTCTAGCATCATCATGCCATCTTCTTAAAATTTTATGTTCAATATAATCTAAAGAATATGTTTTTTTACCAACTTTAGCAAAAGGAATTTTCCATGCATTTTTACCTTTTCTTTTAATATCGGTAATCTTTTTTAAAGGATAGCTATCAATGATTAATTTGATGGTGTATGCATTATATGCATTTAACCAAAAAGCTTTTGCTTTTTTAGAAGACCATTTTTTTAAAGGAATAGTTTCTTCTAATTGATTTAAATAAATATCTAATACGGCTTTGTTTTTTCTTAAACCTTTGTAATCTAATTTCCCATCTTTAGTTACATAAGTTTTTAATAAAGCATTGAATACTTCTGATTGAGCTTGTGCTTGAGAACTGAAGCTAATTAGAGTTAGTAATAAAGTAATTAATAGTTTTTTCATTGTAAAATTGTTTTTATCCTATAAGGGGGTTTTACAACTGTTTTGACGAAATAAAATTTAAATCATTACAGTTAAAAGTTAAAAGTCTTTAAAAAGTAGGTTTAAAGAGTAATTGAAACATGTTTTTAATGCTTAATTAATAGGTATAGCTAGCTTTTAGAAAATTTTATTTTATTTGAAACTTTTTTTTGCGCATTTAAAAAAATGTTTTTCGTGTATATATATGCATAAATAGAATCATTTTTTTTAATAGACTTAGAGGTAATTTGATAGGTGAGTTGTATCTTTTTTATAGAATCGTTAATGATTATTTCATCTCCAATTTGATGAATGTTTTTAATAGTGAAATTAGACGTAAAATTGTTTTTTAAAATTGAACCTTTAGATAATTCTTTGAGTTGAATTAAAATATCGTTTTTAAATTCAGGGTGTTCTTTTTTTAATTTTAATAAATCAAAATAAATAGCTAGTTTCTGAATAGATAATTTTTCATAACTATTTACTTGCGATCTATTGTTATTATTTAATGTAGATTCATTAATCATTATATCTTCAGATTTCATTGAAGATTTACGATTACTACAAGAAAAACATAGTAAAATACCAAATAAGTAGATTAATTGTCTCATTCCATAATAAATTTTAATTTCACAATTTTATCATCTTGAACCTTTCTATATAGAATTTTAATACTTTTTAAAGTTTTAGTGGGTATCGTAATTAATCGTATAAAATCTTTTTTAGAGAAAACTTCTATACCTATGTTATCATCAAAAAGTTGGTATATTTCTGCGTCATCAGAAATAAGTTTGTTTAATTGCTGTTTGTGTTTGTTCCAATCTTTTACATTTCCATTAGAATAATAATGAAGCATTAAAGCATAATCATCAGTGTTTAACTTAATTGTTTTATTGGTGTTAGAACTTATGTAGCGTGTAATAGTATCTGTTTTATGATATGGAGATTGTACTACAAATTTTATATAATCATTTTTCGTTTTAAAACTAAAGCATCCTGAACTATCAGTTTTATAATAGATAGGAGATTCATTTTTTTGTAATACTTTTATGTCTAAAGAAGTCTTAGTAATTGGTTTATTGTTAATGTTATGTACAAAGCAAAACTGAAAATTATTTTCTGTTTTGGTAAACATCCATGCGATTGTGATAACGAAAAACCCAATTATAAAATATAAATAAATTGATTTATTTAGAGTTTTTTTAAGGTTTTTTTCCTGATGACTACCTTTAAAAGTATTCCAGTTTTTTAAGCCCACATATTTACTTAATAAATTAAGCATATCAATTCGCGGAAGTTTATCTGGAGTGTTTTTAAAGTAAGTGTAAAACCATTTTTCACTTACTTTGGTTTTAACATTTTTATATAAGTCTTCTTGAAAAGCAATGATTTCTTCTCCTTTCCATTTTTCAATAGAATTAGGAGCCTTATTATTTTCTAAAAAAGTAACCACTATGGCTTTTTTTAACAAATTAAAATAATAAATGTCTTCGCTATTCAAATTGTTCAATTATCTATAAATCAATCATTTGTTTTTTGTAAAATCATTTACAAATGATTTACAAGTCCTATACAATAGTCTGTTTAATCTATTAATTAGGTTTACTAAAAATATAAAATTATGAAAGTAAATCAATTAAAAAGAGGATTAAAATTTTTGGCCATTATCTTTATTATAACAAGTTGTAGTAAATCAAAAATGCATAATGAAGAAATCGCTGTTTCAAAAGTAGATATAAATGAAAGTTATGAATCTGTAAAGGAAGAACAAGTAAATCAATCAGCAATAGATAATAATATTACGTTTAAAACACCTAAAAATTTAAAAATAATTAAATCTGCGAATGCAAAATATAAAGTTAAAAACGTAAAGAAAGTTACGAATCAAATAAAAAAAGTTGCAGCTAAATATCATGCTTATATTTCTGATTTAAGATTTGAAAATAATTTATATAAAAAAGAGAATAGATTTACGATAAAAATTCCAGAACAATTTTTTGATATAATGATGGATTCTATAGGAAGTTTTTCAGAATTCATCGATTATGAAAACATAACAACAAAAGATGTTACTGAAGAATTTATAGATCTTACATCACGCTTAAAAACAAAAGAAGAAGTAAAAGAGCGTTATGAATTAGTTTTAAGAGGCAAGGCAAAAACGGTTAAAGATATTTTAATAACAGAAGATAAATTACGAATCATTCAAGAAGAAATAGATGCAGCAAAAGGGAAATTAAAATATATTACAAATAAAGTTTCTTATAGTACAATTCAGATAGATTTATATGAAACGGTAGCTTATAAAGAGGAACCTTTATCTTATAAAAAAACTTTTCAATCGAAATTAAAGAATGGTTTGTCTTTTGGATGGGAATTTATTAAATCGATATTAATTGTAATTGTATACGTATGGCCTTTACTTGTAATTGGAATTATAGTTTTCCTTTTTATAAAAAAGAAAAAATAACACGAATCATTAGAAAATTCTCATTAATGAGAATTTTCTAATGATTAAGCTCTATAAATGTTTAATAATAAACAAATTTGATTTTTTTTTGTTAAAATCAATAAAAAAAACATTTTTTTAACATTTTATTTGCGTTTTAAATTAATTGTAAATAATTTTACTTCAATTGATTAACCTATAAACTCTTCAAAATGAAAAATTTATTTTTCAATGTGGTCCTTGTTACCACGTTATTGTTATGTGCAACAAACTTAAAAGCACAAAAAAAAATAAAAATAGGAGATGAATTTGATGTAAATCTTAAGATGAGCAAAAATAAATATGCTCAATCTAATAAAACGTCGCCTGATGGACAGAGGAATTTAGTTTTTGAAAAAGAATTTTATTCACAAAACTCTTCTTATGTTAAATTATACTTCAAAAACTTTGATTTATCTCCAGGAGATTACCTAGAAATTACAGGAAGTAATAATAAGAAATCTATTGTTTATGGAGGTAAAGGAAAAATTGTTGATAGTAACATGACTATGATTAGTGATTTTTGGTCTAAGGTTATATTAGATGAAAAAGTAGTTGTTAAGCTATATTCATCAAATAACGCAGATGTAAATAAAGGCTTCGAGATTACTAAAGTTGCTTATGGTTACAATGAGCAAAGAATTATGAAAAAAATTATTGAGAGTTCTCCTGAAAATCGATCAATATGTTCAAGCGATAATAAGGAACGTATTGCATGTTACGAAGGAACAGAAATGTATGAAAAAGCAAAAGCCGTTTGTCGATTATTAATTGGAGGTAGCGGATTATGTACTGGGTGGTTACTTGGTAGTGAAGGAAACATAATGACCAATAATCACTGTATCGGTTCTGTCTCTGATGCTCAGAATACAGATTTTATGTTTAACTATAAGTATGAAGGGTGTACTGGTTCTGCAGATTCTCCTACAGACATTGTAGCGTCTTCTTCAACACTTATAAAAACTAGCTCTGGTTTAGATTATACTTTGGTTAAGTTACCAGTAAACCCAACTAGTACATATGGTTTTTTAAGTTTAAGCTCAGCAGTTGCTTCTAGTGGAGATAGAATTTATATACCTCAACATCCAGGAGGAAGAAGAAAAGAAATTTCAGTTAATACAGATAGAGATGCAACAGCAGGAGGTTTCTCTAGAGTTTCTACAAGTTCTGTTGGTTCTGGAAGACAAGTAACTTATTTTGCAGATACAGAAGGAGGAAGTTCTGGGTCTCCAGTTTTAGATTTCAATTCTAATTTAGTAATAGCGATACATAATACAGGTGGTTGTCCAAATGGATCTAAGGGAAGATCTGATAGCTTAATTAATTCAATTGGTAGTGATATGCCTGCAGGTGGAGTTGATAACGGAGGTGGTGGAAACCCAGATCCAGATCCTACTCCTACAGGATGTTCTTCAACTGTTTCTTCTTTTCCTTATAGTCAAAGTTTCGAATCTAATGTTGGTTGGACACAGGAAACAGGAGATGATGGAAATTGGGTAAGAGATGCTTCAGGTACTCCATCATCAGGAACTGGACCGAGTGCTGGTGCTGATGGAAGCTTTTATTTGTTTTTAGAAGCTTCTTCTAATAGTAGTGCTGGTCAAATAGGAGCAAACGCTACTGCAATTTTACGAAGCCCATGTTTTAATCTCTCAGGTTTATCTTCTGCTAATTTTTCTTTTAGCAATCATATGTTTGGTACAAGTGTAGGTACTTTAAGTTTAGAAGCTTCTATAGATGGTGCTAATTGGAGTAGTATCTGGAATGAATCTGGAAATCAAGGAAACCAATGGAATGATGTTTCTGTAAATTTAAGCGCTTATTTAGGGCAAAGTGAGGTTAGACTACGATTTGTAGGAACAACTGGTTCTAGTTGGTCGAGTGATATTGCTATTGATAATATTTCATTAAGTTCAGGAAGTGGTAATCCAGATCCAACGCCAACATGTGAAGCTTTAGATTTTAATGATTTTACAATAAGTCCATTTTCAAATCAAGATTCTGCTGGTAATTCTTCGGTTAGTAGTAACGGATCTTCATTAACATTAACAAATAATACTTGGAAAGAAATTTCATTAAATTATACCGTAACAGCAAACACAGTTATTGAATTTCAATTTAGTAGTACTTCACAAGGAGAAATTCATGGTATAGGTTTTGAAGATGATGGTACTTTAACATCTTCTAGATACTTTAAACTTCATGGAACTCAAAATTATGGTGTAACTAATTTTGATAATTATGCAAGCGGAACTCAAACATATGTAATTCCTGTTGGATCTTCTTATACAGGAAGTATGGATAGGTTAGTATTTGTTAATGACAATGATGCAGGTTCTGGAAATACATCTACATTTTCTAATGTAAGAATTTATGAAGGTTCTTGTGAGAATTCTAATGTTGTTGCATTTGAAATGTTTGGTACAAGAAGTGACGTTCTAGGAAACGAAGATGAAGATATATTTACATCTATTCAAATTACTCCTAATCCAATTAAAAATGGACAGTTATTAAGATTGATTGGACCTAATAGAAATTTAAATAAGTCTACTTATTCAATTATTAATATGTTAGGACAAACAATTATGAAAGGTAATATGAAAGAAAGTAATGCTATTAATGTTGATCAATTCAAATCAGGAGCTTATATTTTAAGTATTGAAAATGAATTTACAAAAACAACAAAGCGTTTCATTATTGAGTAAATAAGATATTATTTATAAATTAATTATTTAATAATAAACCTCTTGAAATTTTATTTTTCAAGAGGTTTTGTTTTTATACCCTTTATTAAGAGTATATATGTATATTTAATTTTTAATTTCAGGTAATATTATAGTTACAGGGTTTGGAGATACATAACATCCGTAATCTTCTGCGCAATTATCTTTTCTAATGTAAGTAAATGTAGTTTTTAAGCTATATTTTTTTAAAGACCTAGAACCTTCATGTGGTCTGTATGATAACTCATTAGAAAAAGATGCATCAATTTTAGTTCCGTTTCTTTTGATATTCTTTTTAAAACGACGACGACGTTCGTAAGAGTAATTTACATTTAGAGTTAAATTTGTGTTTATAGCGTAAGGAGCATTATTAACACATGGTACATCTCCACGATATTTAATTTTTGATTGTAAAGAAAAATAAATTCCTGCCTTTTGATATACGTGTTTGGCGTCGGCTAACCATCTTTTACAGTCAAAACCAGAGCCACATTGTGCTTCTGATAAATAAATTTTTTTATCTTTTAGAATATTCGTCGTATTGTCTAATCCTCCAAAAAAAATACAATCTGATAACTGGGTGTTTTTGTTTACTATTAATGATGATTGAATACCTTGTTTATTAAGTTTTTGTTGCACCATTTTAGTATTTAAAGTACCATTCGAATTTTCTTCAAGTAAAGATAATACGTCATCTTCCGTAGAAAACCACTTTATGTTTGGTTTACTAATATCCATTTCTTTTAGAAATGTTTTATATTCTTTATTTTTTGAGTCAACAACAGCAACTAATTCTTTGTCTAAATTGATAAGAAAAGTCCATGTTCCAATAGTTACCATTTTATCATTATTTAGAATGTTTAAAATAGGAGAGCTCTCTTTCAAAGAAAAACTCTTATAATTTTTGAGTTTTTTTGATAGTTTTTTATGCAAACTAGTAAAAGATGAATAGTTAGGACCTAGTTTATTAGAAAGACTTTCTGTTGTTAGAGCTCCTAGCGCTAATAGATTTTCATAAGATTCTATTGAAGAGAACTTTAACTCTCCATTTTCTAGAGTGATTTGTTGGTCTGATTCACTGGAAGTTGATAGCTTATCTTCATTACTACAGCTTAATAAGATAACGGTTAGAATAGTGCAAAAAATAGCACTTAATTTAAAATTTTTCATTTGAGTTTTAATTTATAGGTTGTTAATTAAATCAAAGATGGAAAATTTAAATATTTTAATTTTCACCCTAAATGGGTGATTTTTATATTGAATTTTTTTTTAGAGATATAAAGAATAAAATTTCAATAGAAGATTTATCGTTTATAACGATATGAAAAAACGGGTTAAACTTTAATTAGTTTAACCCGTTTTTTATTTTATTAATGGATTTGATTTTTATAAATCAAATCCAATATCAACGCCTAACTTGTCAGCAATTATGTTGGTAATTCTCTTTTTTACTTCTGGTATTTTTACACTTTCTAAAACAGTGTTAGCAAAAGCATACATTAATAAAGCATTTGCTTCTTTCTTAGGAATACCACGTTGTTGCATGTAAAATAAAGCTTGGTCGTCTAATTGACCAATAGTACAACCATGAGAACATTTTACATCATCAGCAAAAATTTCTAACTGAGGCTTTGCATTAATAGTAGCTTTATCACTAATTAAAACATTATTATTTTGTTGGTAAGCATTCGTTTTTTGAGCTTCTTTCTCAACAACTACTTTACCATTAAAAACACCAGTAGAACGATCACCATAAATTCCTTTATAATCTTGATGACTTTCACAATTTGGTTCAATATGATGAACTAATGTATGATGATCTACATGTTGTTTACCTTCAATAATAGTGATTCCTTTAAGAATAGAATCGATATACTCTCCTTTTTGATAAAAGTTCAAATTATTCCTTGTAATATTTCCACCAAAAGAAAAAGTATGTACAGAACATATCCCTTCTTTTTGTTGCTCTACATAAGTATTATCAACTAAAGATGCATTTATGTTATCATTTTGAATTTTATAATAATCAACATTTGCATGTGTATCAACAAAAATCTCAGTAACAGCATTAGTTAATGCCGCATTGTCTGTAAGACTTTGATGACGCTCTATAATTTGAACATGAGAGTTACGTTCAGCTACTATTAAATTACGTGGTTGTAACATTGTAGCATTTTCTGCACCTGTTGTAAAGTTTACTATTTGTATAGGTTTTTCTACTTCTACATTTTTAGGAATGTATATGTAAGCACCTTCATTAGCAAAAGCTGTATTTAAAGAAGTTAAATTATCTTGCTTTGCAATTTTGTTAAAATAGTTTTCAATAACTGCTTTATATTTCGGCTTTGTTAAAGCTGAAGATAATAAGCAAACATCCATGTTGTCATGAGTAGTGTCAGATAAAAAAGAACTGTATTTTCCATCAATAAAAACGATTTTAAATGTATCGATGTCATCGATGAAATATTCTTTTACATCTGCTAACTCAATTGCTTTTTCAGCTTTAGGAAAAATACTATAATCTTCTTTTAAAACTGAGTTTAAAGAAGTGTATTTCCATGCTTCTAGCTTTTTTGTAGGAAAGCCTAAGTCTTCAAAATTTTGTAAAGCTTTAGATCTAATTTCATGAACATCAGAATTAATGTTTACTCCATTTTCAAAAGCTACGTATGATGATATTAATTTATCTTTTAATTCCATTGTTTCAAATTGTAGTTGGATGTTCAACTAATTATGAATTCACTTCTTCTTTTATCCAATCATATCCTTTTGCTTCTAATTCTAGAGCTAAAGAAGCATCACCAGTTTTAACGATTTTACCATCGTGTAAAACATGAACGAAATCTGGAGTAATGTAGTTTAATAAACGTTGATAATGTGTAATAACAATAACAGCATTATCTTTAGATTTTAATTTATTAACACCATTAGCTACAATACGAAGCGCATCAATATCTAAACCAGAGTCAGTTTCATCTAAAATAGCAAGTTTAGGTTCTAACATTGCCATTTGAAAAATTTCATTACGTTTCTTCTCACCACCAGAAAAACCTTCGTTTAAAGAACGAGATAAAAACTTACGATCGATTTCTAATAACTCAGATTTTTCACGAATCTTTTGTAACATTTCTTTAGCAGGCATGTCTTCCAAACCTTGCGCTTTACGAGATTCATTAATTGAAGTTTTAACAAAGTTTGTTACAGTAACTCCAGGTATTTCTACTGGATATTGAAATGATAAAAATACACCAGCATGTGCTCTTTCTTCAGGAGCCAATTCATTAATATCTTCACCATTTAATTCAATTAATCCAGAAGTTACTTCATATTCTTCTTTACCAGCAATTACAGAAGCTAAGGTACTTTTTCCTGCTCCATTAGGTCCCATTATTGCGTGTATTTCTCCTGCTTTAACCTCTAAATTCAATCCTTTTAAAATTGATTTATCTTCTATCTGTGCGTGTAAATTTTCTATTTTTAACATTTTCTGCTTTTGGCTATATGTTTCGTATATTCTATTTTATAATTGTTGTGTTTTTAATTAGTAGTAAACTAATTATCCAACGCTTCCTTCTAAAGAAATTTCTAATAATTTTTGTGCTTCAACAGCAAACTCCATTGGTAATTTATTTAGTACTTCCTTACTAAATCCATTCACAATTAAAGCAATGGCTTTTTCAGTATCTATACCTCTCTGATTACAATAAAATAATTGATCTTCACCAATTTTACTGGTAGTTGCTTCATGCTCGATTTGAGCAGATTTATTTTTAGTTTCTATATAAGGAAATGTATGTGCTCCACATTCATTACCCATTAATAAACTATCACATTGCGAGAAGTTACGTGCATTTTCAGCTCTAGAACCAATTTGAACTAAACCTCTATAACTATTTTGTGATTTACCAGCTGAAATACCTTTAGAAATAATAGTTGATTTTGTGTTTTTTCCTAAGTGAATCATTTTTGTACCAGTATCTGCTTGTTGGTAATTATTAGTTACCGCAATAGAATAAAATTCACCTACAGAATTATTTCCTTTTAAAATACAACTAGGGTACTTCCATGTAACAGCAGATCCAGTTTCAACTTGTGTCCAAGAAATTTTAGCATTGTTTTCGCAAATACCACGTTTTGTAACAAAATTAAAAACACCACCTTTACCTTCCGCATCACCAGGGAACCAATTTTGTACAGTAGAATATTTTATCTCAGCATCATCTAGAGCAATTAATTCAACAACAGCAGCGTGTAATTGGTTTTCATCACGTTGAGGTGCTGTACATCCCTCTAAATAAGAAACATAGCTTCCTTTGTCTGCAACAACTAATGTTCTTTCAAACTGTCCTGTACCACTTTCATTAATTCTAAAATAGGTTGAAAGTTCCATTGGGCAACGTACGCCTTTAGGAATATAACAAAAAGATCCATCAGAAAATACTGCTGAATTTAATGCAGCATAAAAGTTATCGGTTGTAGGAACAACAGATCCAATATATTTTTTTACTAATTCAGGGTGCTCTTGAATAGCTTCAGAAATAGGCATAAAAATAATCCCTTTTTCAGCTAAAGTTTCTTTAAAAGTAGTAGCAACAGAAACAGAATCCATTACAATATCAATAGCTACATTAGCTAAACGCTTTTGTTCTAATAAAGAAATACCTAATTTTTCAAAAGTAGCTAACATTTCAGGATCTACTTCATCTAAACTATTTAATTTAGGTTTTTTCTTTGGAGCTGAATAATAAGATATATCTTGAAAACTTGGTTTCTTATAATGAACATTAGCCCATTCTGGCTCTTCCATTTTTAGCCATACTCTAAAAGCTTCTAATCTCCATTCTGTCATCCATTCTGGCTCATTCTTCTTTTTAGAAATAGCACGAACAATATCTTCATTTACTCCATTAGGAAACTTTTCACTTTCTATATCTGTATAAAAACCATATTCATATTCTTTGGTTTTTAATTCTTCTCTTAAATCGTCTTCTGTATACTTACTCATTGTTCAGTTATAAAATATAGGGGCTATAGAGAAAAACTTTCTCCACAACCACAAGTACGGTTAGCATTAGGGTTATTAAAAACAAATCCTTTTCCATTTAAACCTCCAGAATACTCTAAGGTAGTTCCTACAAGGTATAAGAAGCTTTTTTTGTCGACAACAATCTTTACATTGTTTTCTTCAAAAACTTTATCGTTTTCTTGTGTACTTTTATCAAAAGTTAAATCATATGATAGTCCTGAACAACCTCCACTCTTTACACCAACTCTAACAAAATCTGTTGTAGCATTAAAACCATCGTCAGTCATTAACTCTATGACTTTCTTTTTTGCTGTGTCTGAAACTTTTATCATAATTTAAATAGATTAAATCTAAATGAACTGCAAAGATAACCACAAAATATGATTTTTATCATTTTTTAAAATGAATATCCTTTATGCAAACATAAAATTTACCTATAGGTCGTTAAAAAGGGTGAATTATTTCTGAAAATTTGAATTATTAATAAAATCAAAGTCAGAAAGAGATAATAAAAAAGTTTTTAGATCTTTTTTATCCTTAGCAGTAAGTTGAACTCCTCCTTTATCTATTTTTTTCATCAAAGGATCTATAGTTGTAGAAAATTTTAATCCTTCAGAATAATGATTAATAACTTCTTCGAGTGTTTTAAACCTACCATCATGCATATATGGTGCGGTAAATTCTAAATTTCTAAGAGATGGAGACCTAAATTTTCCATTATCATTTGGGTCACCAGTTACAGCTCCTAATCCTAAATCTGTAAAATTAATATCTAAGCCATTATTATGAAATTGATTGTCTGTCCAAAGCGGATTGTTTTCACTTCCATGGCAATGAAAGCAATCGCCTCTAGCTTCATCCATAAAAACGTTGAACCCATTTTGTTCTTCTAGAGTTAATTGAATTTCTCCACGTAAAAATTTATCAAATTTAGAATTTCCAGAGATTAAAGTCCGTTCAAATTGAGCAATTGCTTTTACTACTAAATTAGAATCGATAGGAATATCACCAAATGCTTGTTTAAATAAAGTAGGATATTCGGTATCTTTTTGAAGTTTAAGAACTACTTCTTTCCAATCACTATTCATTTCTAAGTGATTTGTAACAGGTTCGAAAGCTTGTTCTTCTAAACTAAATTCTTTTCCGTCCCAAGCAAATCGCTCATCAAAATTCCAAGCTAAATTAAAAAGAGGCATTGCATTTCGAGTACCTACATTGTTATTTATTCCTTCACTAAATTGAAGATTGTCGGTAAAAGATTTTTTAGGGTCGTGGCAAGTTGCACAAGAAACGGTATTGTCTTTTGATAATATTTTGTCAAAAAAAAGCTTTTTCCCCAAAGCAATGCCTTCCTCAGTTAAAGGATTGTTTTCTGGAATTACAGGGGCAATTATTTTATCTTTAAATAATTGAGGGATTTTTAAATCAACAAAAACAGGAATGTATCCTTCTTGTTCTTCATTTTTAGAAGAACAAGAAAGGAGTATCAAAAAGGAAAATATGTAGAGTGATTTACATATCAGTTTGTAAACTAAATACAGTTTGTCCATTTGCATTCATTAATAATTGCGCATCATAATCTGGCATTAATACAGTATTAAGTACATCTAAATCCCAAGTGTTCGGATTTTCAAACCATTCAGCAATATTTGAATTTACATTAATAATAATTTCTCCACCTTCATCAACAATAATATCAGTAAGGCTAACATTAAAAGAAGTGTCTTGACGTACTACTTTATCAGGGTCAGAGTTGTCTACTACTGCGCTAATAGCATGGTAATTAAAATTAGCAGGAATTGTAGT
>CALISK010000031.1 GCA_938041625.1 uncultured Tenacibaculum sp.
CCATAAATAAAATTGCAATCCAAACAATATAGCTCCAGCTAATAAATGTGTTGCTTGAGTTCCTAAGGGGAAATCAGCATAATACATAAGAATTCCAGTAATCGTTTCTAAAAAAATTAAAAACACTACCCAATTCACTAATTTATGCCCAAGGTTTTTTATTTGATTTAAATAAAACATCCCTAAGTTCACCAACACAATTGCAATAGTAAAGGAACGATGAAAATAAAATTTAAAATTAGGATTTAACAAACTATATTGTTTATTATCAAAACCATGTGACTTAACCTGTTGATCTATAAATTGTCTAACTTGAGTTCCCATTGCTATTTGAACTAAAGAAAAAACAACAGAAACTATCAATAACTTATTAAACAGCGAACTATATATATAATTCTTGTTTTTTTCTTTTACTAGAAATAATAAATAAAGTAATATCGCTACTATAATTAAACCAACTACCATATGTATTGTAATTACTGTAGGTTTTAAGTTTGTATCAACAACTGTTTTACCTAACCATGCTTCAAATCCCATTAAAAACAAAGCTAAAAAAGCAAGAATAGGTACAGTTTTATTTTCCTTCCAAAATTTAATAGAACCTAACACTAAAAAAATAAACACAAATCCCGAAACTACAGAGGCAAGTCTATTAATATATTCGGTCCAAGTATGAAATTTATTAAATTTAGCATAATTATGTTTTGTATATTTTTGCCAATTATTTATATTAAAAACAGCAGATGTAGTTATATCATTTTCAGCCATAAATAACACTTCGTCTTTTACAATAATCATTCCTTTCTGAAACTCTTTTTCTGGCTGCCAAGTGATTTGTTTTTCTGACGTAGGAGGTATTAAGTAACCAAAGCATTTAGGCCAATCTGGACATCCCATACCTGACCCCGTCATTCTAACAACTGCTCCTGCTAAAAAAATTAGGTATACTGATATTAGAGTAATCTTAGTTATTCTGGGGAATTTTGACTTTAAATAATACAAGAATGAATTTATTTTCATCATCACTTATTTTTAGAAGAAATTTTAGACAAAGGTACATTAAACCGCATAAAAAAAACGCTCTAAGTATAGAGCGTTTTTCTTTATATTGAGTATAAATTATACCTTTTCTGTTTTACTACACTCCTTCTCACAATCTTCAACACAAGCTTTTTTATCTTGTTTACCATCACAGTCTTCTTTCTTACATTCTGTAGCACAGCCTTTTTTACCAACTGTCTCAGAAGCCTTATACAAGCCATCTCCAATACCCTCTACAACAGCAATCAACTCTTTTTTATTTGTTTTATTTGCATCATATTGTATCGTTGCAATACTATCGTTAAAGACAATTTTAGCATCAATTACTCCTTTTTTCTTTGCCAACTTAGATTGTATCGTACTAGCACAGCTCATTTCGCAATGCATTCCAGAAACTTTTAACGCTATTGTTTCTTGCTTTGCTTCTTGTTCTATTTCTTGTTTTGTTTCTGTTTTACAACTTAAAAAAGTAAAACTTACCAAAAACAATGCGAATATTATTTTTTGTACTTTCATATTTAACATCTATTAAATTATTGTGCAAATTTATTAAAAAAGATCCTTATATGGTTAAAATGAGCGACTTTTGTTCTTTAAACAGCTACAATGGACAATCAGCAAAAAAAGTGGATTTACCTAATCTTCCTATCTCTTGTATGGGGTAGTTCATTTATTCTAATGAAAAAAGCTTTGATTGGTTTAACTCCAATACAAGTAGGTGCGTTACGTATTATAATCTCAACATTCTTCTTAATAATTATTGGCTTCAACAGTTTAAAAAAAATCAAAAAAAAGCATTGGATATATGTTTTTTATAGTGCTGTTTTAGGGACATTATTTCCTTCATTTTTATTTGCCTATGCTGTAACTGGTATAGACAGCTCTATTGCCTCTATTTTAAACTCATTTACCCCTTTTAACACATTATTAATAGGCACACTTGTTTTTGGTATTATATTTAGGAAGAAACAACTAATAGGAATACTTGTAGGTTTAATAGGAACTGCTATCTTAATTTTAAAGGGAGCTGATTTAAATCCAGATCAAAATTATTGGTTTGCTTTTTTACCTATTCTTTCTTCTATTGGTTATGCTTTTAATGTAAATATCATAAAAAAATATTTACAAGATTTAGAACCTTTAGCAATAACCACAGGAAATTTTGTGCTTATTTTTATTCCCGCTATGATTATTTTAGCGCTAACAGGTTTTTTTACATCTTTTGAATTTAATGAAGAAAGCAAATCCTCTTTATTATACATAAGTATTTTAGCTGTTGTTGGTACTGGAATAGCCAAAATAATGTTCAATAAATTAATTCATATTTCGTCTCCGGTTTTTTCAACTTCAGTAACTTATTTAATTCCGATAGTTGCTGTTTTTTGGGGAGTTTTTGATGGAGAAAAACTAAGTTTAATTCAATTATTAGCTGGGTTTATAATTCTATTTGGAGTATATCTTGTTAACAAGAATAAATAAAAAAAGAGCCAAAATCAACAAATGATTTTGGCCCTTTAATTTTTAATGAATTTCTTTACTTTTTATTTAAAATCAGCATCAGAAACACCTTCATTAATTTTAACTTCTTTAATCTCAAAATTCAAATCCATCGGCCCCATTTTCTGAGATATTTTATGAGGAAACTTAATTCCCTTAACTTCTTTATAATCAGAAAACATTGTTGGAACTTTCATTTCTCCTTGTGGTCCTTTTACTGTTCTTTCAGATTTAATTTTCAATCCAGATTTAATATCGTAAAAAATCTCTGATTTGTTATATTTAATTACATAAGCATTTTTACCATCAACAGGTTCTATTCTATCTAATTTACCAGATTTGTATGCCATATCTGCGAAAGGTGCTTTACCCGCAACAGCTTCTTCTAAATCTTTACCTTCTAAGTTTTTTTTCTGACCTCGTTGCTCAGCATAACCACTTACTCCATCAAAAACTTGTTTACTCAAAGTTTGTCCCATACCAGAAACAACAATTGAAAACTTATTTGGCGCAGCAGTTTTATTGGTCAATGTTATATCCATTCCTTGAACTTTAGCAGCAGAAACCAACATTACTGATTTTACAGAGGCTACTTTATCTTTACCTCCTATAGCCTCAAAATACTTATCTACAACACTAGAAACTGTTACACCACTCGGAATTGGCATAGTCATTTCTGGCTTAGAAGTAGCATTTCCTTTTTTATCAAAATAATTAATTTTATAATCTGCTGTTTTTTCTAAATTCTTTAAAACATCAATTCCTTTACCTGTGATAATCACCCTAGCTTTTTCTGACTTAAAGTATTTAATAGCTGCGTTTTGCACATCATCTACACTAACATTATTAATGTTTTCTAAATATTTTTCATAAAAATTTTCTGGTAAATTATAACGAGCTATATTTAAAGCAAAGCTAGCTACAGTTCTAGGCTTTTGAACATCCATTACAAAACGACCAACATACTCTGCTTTAGAGTTTTTCAACTCCTCATTTGTTACTTTTTGATAACGAACTTTATTAATCTCTTTTAAGATTTCTACCATCGAACTATCAGTAACCACATTTCTTACACTTGCAGATGCCCTAAACTTTCCTGCATATTTATCTTGTCTTATACTTGAATAAGATCCATAAGTATATCCCTTATCTTCACGAAGATTCATAAATAAACGAGCAGTACCACCACCACCTAAAATTTTATTTGCTAATAAGGCTGCATAGTAATCTTTATCTCCTAAAGTTAAATCAATATTATTAACCACTGCCACTTCAGATTGAACCGCATTTGGCATATTTATAAAATTAATTTCAGTTGTTGAAGGATTATTTGCTTTTGGTAAAGTATAAGAAGGTATATTTCCTTTTGTCCAACCACTAAACAACTTAGTTACTAATTTTTTTATTTCTTTAGGATTAATATCACCTACAATAACTAAATAAGCATTATTTGGCTTGTAGTAAGTTACATAATTACTTTTAACATCTTCTAATGTAATTTGTTTAACAGACTCAGGAGTTGTGTACTCTCCATAAGGGTGTTTTTTACCATACGTAAGGTAATCTTCCACTCTACGCGCTATCGCTTTTACATCCTTTTCATTATTCTTTAAACCTTCTAAAGTTCTTTCTACTTCTTTATCAAACTCTTCTTTAGTAAAAATTGAATTTTTAACTCCATCGGCCATCAAACCTAATATTTCAGGAAAATATTTTTTTAATGACGAAGCAAAAGCTCCTCCACTAGAAAAATTGACATTTGCTCCTAAATAATCTATTTTCTCATTAAAATCGTCTTTAGAAATCTTGTTTGTTCCATTACCTAACAAACCTCCCATTAAACCAGACACTCCAGCCTTACTTCCTTCAAAAACAGGCTTATTGTCTATTGTTAAATTTGCAGAAGCACGAGGTAATTTATGGTTTTCAACCATAATCACCTGTAATCCGTTAGGTAATTTAAATTTTTTTGCTTTTCCTAATTTTATTTTTGGTGCTGGTCCAGCTTTTGGCTGTTTATTTAAATCTCTTTGAGCATTTATAGCAAAAGACATTGCTAATATGGCTACTAATGATATTATTTTTGTTTTCATGATTCGTTCTAGTCTTTTTGATCTTTGCATTACTTCTTTTTCTCTGGTAAATATTCTAACACTAATCTCTGATTAGGATTTAAATACTTCTTTGCAACATCTCTAATTTCCTCTCTAGTAATTGACCTATAAATATCAATCTCTGTATTAATTAAATTAGTATCTCCAAACAATACATTATACCTAGCTAATGAATTTGCAATACCTTCTACACTAGAGTTTGAGTTTACGAAGTTATTCTCAAACTGATTTTGTAATTTTTGATAGTCTTTTTCAGAAATTAAATCTTTTTGAAGTTTTACAATTTCTTCGTCTACTTCTTTTGTTAAAACATCAAAAGACACTTTACCTAATGGCAATGCAAATAAAATATAAGTACCATAATCTTCTTGACTTAAATTAATAGCCCCAGCTTGTAATGCCATTTTTTTATTATCAACTAACTTTTTATATAACACTGAACTTTTTCCACTACTTAAGTAAGATGAAATCATATCTAAAACCCTTGAGTCTCTAGTTTTCATAGATGGAGTTCTATAAGCTTGCATTATAGCAGGAATTTGAATATTAGGATCGTATGCTTTTGCATTTATTTGCTGAGTTATAGGATCTTCTTTTGGAAAATTTCTAGTAACACTTTCCCCCTTTGGTATTCTTCCAAAGTATTCTTTAACCAATTTTTTAGTTTCCGATATATTAATATCACCTGCAACAACTAAAGTAGCATTATTAGGAGTATAAAACTTTTTGTTAAATGCTAAAAACTCCTCAAGCGTAGCAGCATCTAAATGTTCCATTTTACCAATCGTAGTTCCTTTATAAGGATGTTTTTTAAACATATGCTTTTTAACATTTTCTAAAAAACGAGAATATGGTTGATTATCTACACGCATTCTCTTCTCTTCTTTCACCACTTCATTTTGTGTATCTACTCCACCTTGTTTAATAACCGGGTGCAATAAACGTTCAGATTCCATCCATAAACCTAATTCTAATTTATTTGACGGAAAAATTTCATAATAGTACGTTCTATCATCTGTTGTATTGGCATTATTTCTCCCTCCATTAGAAGATACAATTTTAAACCAATCTCCTTTTTTAATATTTTTTGTCCCTTCAAACAACAAATGTTCAAAAAAATGAGCCATTCCAGTTCTTTTTGGTTGCTCATCTTTAGCTCCTACATGATACATAACTGATGTTATTATAACAGGTGCCGATTTATCTTGATGCAATATCACATGCATTCCATTACTAAGGTCATACTCTTGAAATTCTACCTTTTGCGCACTTACCGATAACAGACAAGCAACAATGGCAGTTAGAGTTAAAATAGTTTTTTTCATTAGTGTTAATTTGTTTTTAATGATTAAATGTTTGACGCAACACATGTTATTTTGTTACATTTAATAAAAATTATTTATTAAATTAGTATTCAAAAGTAAAGATAAGGTTAAGATACAAGCATTTAAATTCTGTTAAAAACACAAAAGCTTTTGTTTTCTGATAAATAGGCTATTAAGTAAGAAAAAAAATGTATATTTGCACCCGCATTTTGTATAAAATGCATATAATTATTTAAGTATAAACGCAAAACAGATTAGTATGTACGCAATCGTAGAGATAGCAGGGCAGCAATTTAAAGTAGCAAAAGACCAAAAAGTATATGTTCACCGTTTACCAGAATCTGAAGGTTCTAAGGTAACTTTTGATAAGGTAATGCTTATCGAAGATGGTGGAAAAGTAACTATTGGCGCCCCAGCTATAAAAGGTGCAGGAGTAACTGCAAAAATTTTAGGTCACTTAAAGGGTGATAAAGTAATCGTTTTCAAGAAGAAAAGAAGAAAAGGTTACAAGAAGAAAAATGGTCATCGTCAGTATTTAAGTGAAATTCAAATAGAGAGTATCGCTACTTCTGGTGTAAAAGCTACTAAAAAAGCTGAACCAAAAGCAAAAGCAGAGCCTAAAGTTGAAGTTGCAAAAACAGAAACTAAAAAAGCTGCTCCTAAAAAGTCAACTTCTAAAAAAGGGGATGATTTAAAGAAAATTGAAGGAATTGGACCTAAGATTGCTGAAACTTTAGCAGCTGCAGGAATTTCTACATTTGCTGAATTAGCAAAAGCTGAACCAGTTAAAATTTCTGAAATCATTGCTAATGTTCGTGGAAATCATGTAACAGATACTTGGCCAAAACAAGCTGAATTAGCTGCTGATGGTAAGTGGGATGAATTAAAAGAATGGCAAGATAAGTTAGACGGAGGAGTTGAAAAATAAATCCGTAAAGTTTAACCTATAAAAAAACTCAATACAAATGGCTCATAAAAAAGGTGTCGGTAGTTCGAAAAACGGTCGTGAATCGGAATCGAAACGTTTAGGTGTTAAAATTTTTGGAGGACAAGCTGCTATAGCAGGTAATATTATTGTTCGTCAAAGAGGAACTCAACACAACCCTGGTGAAAATGTTTACATGGGTAAAGATCATACTTTACATGCTAAAGTTGATGGTCTTGTTAAGTTTCAAAAAAAGAGAGACAATAGATCTTATGTTTCTATAGTTCCTTTTGAAGCATAAAAAACATTAAATATTTTTATACAAAATTAAAACGCTCAATCTAAGATTGAGCGTTTTTTTTATTGGGGATTATTAAATTAAGAGAATGTAAATTATTAATCTACTTTGTAAACGTACTTTTTTTAAAATACAATTCAAAAAAAATTAACACTAATTTTACAATTTATTAACAAATGTAAATAAAACTATAATTTTTAAACAATTCCTTTCCATTCATTATAAAACTCCTCTAAATACTTCTCCATAAAATCATGCCTCTTTTCTGCTATCTTTTTTCCAGTACTTGTATTCATTTTATCTTTTAACAACAATAATTTTTCATAAAAATGATTAATAGTAGGCGCTGTAGATTTTTTATACTCTTCTTTTGTCATATTTAAATTTGGAAGAATATTAGGATCATAAATTAATCTATTTTTAAACCCACCATAGTTAAAACAACGTGCAATACCAATAGCACCAATCGCATCTAAACGATCTGCATCTTGAACAACATCTAATTCTAAAGAAGTAAACTCTTTTTTAAAATTACCTCCTTTATAAGAAATATTTTTGATAATATTTTGAACGTGAACAATGGTTTCTTCATCTACCATTTGAGACTCTAAAAATTCTTTTGCTTTTCTAGGACCTACAGACTCATCTCCGTTATAGAACTTACTATCTGCTATATCATGTAATAAAGCTCCTAAAGCAACCATAAACTCATCTACATTAGCTTCTCCTTTTGCTATATTAATAGCGTTTCTATAAACTCTTTCAACATGAAAAAAATCATGACCGCCTTCTGCACCTCTAAGCGTTTCTTTAACAAACAAAATTGTATTTTCTATTACTTGTGTTTTATTCATGTTCAAAAATAAAAAATCCTGCTATATAGCAGGATTTTTTATTCAGTAAATATTCATTTTCGTTATACTGAAACTATATTTTTTATCAAGTTATTTGAGCTTAAATATTCTGCAATTTGAACCGCATTAGTAGCTGCTCCTTTTCTTAAATTGTCAGATACTACCCATAAATTTAAAGAATTCGCTTGAGATAAATCTCTTCTTATTCTACCCACAAAAACATCATCTTTACCTTCTGCATAAAATGGCATTGGGTATACATCTTTTTCTATATCATCTTGAACAACGACTCCTGAAGTTTCTGATAAAACTTTTCGAATTTCTTCTATTTCAAAATCATTTTCAAACTCAATATTTACAGATTCAGAATGCCCTCCTACCACTGGTATTCTAACCGCTGTTGCTGTTATACCTATTGTAGCATCACTTAAAATTTTATGCGTTTCTCTAACTAATTTTAACTCTTCTTTTGTATAACCTGCTTCTTCAAAAACATCACAATGCGGCAATGCATTTCTATGAATTTGATGAGGATACACTTTACCATCTTCTATTCCTTGGTACTCATTTTCTAATTGCTCTACAGCTTTAACACCTGTACCTGTAATTGATTGATAAGTAGAAATCACCAACCTCTTCATCGCATACTTTCTATGAAGCGGTGCTAATGCCATCACTAATTGTATCGTAGAGCAATTCGGATTCGCTATAATTTTATCTTCTTCAGTTAATTCAGAAGCATTTATCTCTGGTACTATCAATTTCTTATTCAGATCCATTCTCCAAGCCGAAGAATTGTCTATTACTGTTGTTCCTACTTCTGCAAATTTCGGAGCCCATTCTAACGAAGTACTTCCCCCTGCAGAAAACAAAGCAATATCTGGTCTCATACCAACCGCTGTTTCTAAACCAACTACTTTATATGAAGTTCCTTTAAAAGACAATTCTTTTCCTACAGAACGTTCTGAAGCAACTAAAATTAGTTCGCTTATTGGAAATTTACGTTCTTCTAAAACCTGTAACATCACGTTACCTACCATTCCTGTCGCACCAACTACTGCTACTTTCATAATCGATTTATTTTAAATTTATATATACAAAGTTCAGTAAAAAAACTCAATTATCTTTTTTGAAATTAAAATATATTACAATTTGTTTAAATTCAAACAAATTGTTTTACTTCTATTAAAATCTAAAATGAGTACATTTGCCAAATTAAATAATGTTTAACTTAAAAAGGTATAGCATGCAACTGTACAACAAGTTAAGCGCTGAAGAACGCGCTAAATTAATTGATGAAGCTGGAAAAGACCGCCTCACAATCTCATTCTATCAATATTTTAAGATAGAAAACCCTCAACTTTTCAGAGATAAATTATTCATTGAATGGAATAACTTAGAAGTTTTAGGTAGAACCTATGTTTCTTCTGAAGGAATAAATGCTCAAATTTCTGTTCCTGCTGAAAATTTCACTACTTTAAAAGAACAACTTGACAGTATTTCTTTTCTAAAAGACATACGATTGAATGTTGCTATTGAACAACACAACAAGTCTTTTTTAAAACTAAAAGTTAAGGTTAGAAACAAAATAGTAGCCGATGGTTTAAATGATGACACCTTTGATGTAACAAATAAAGGCGTTCATTTATCAGCTATTGAGTTTAATAAAATGTTAGACGATCCTAATACTGTTTGTGTAGACATGCGCAACCATTATGAGAGTGAAATTGGTCATTTTAAAGGCGCTTTAACACCAGATGTTGATACTTTTAGAGATTCTTTAGATATTATTGAAGAGGATTTAAAAGATCATAAAGAGGACAAAAATCTTTTAATGTACTGTACTGGTGGAATTCGTTGTGAAAAAGCTTCTGCTTACTATAAACACAAAGGCTTTAAGAATGTTTTTCAATTAGAAGGTGGTATTATTGAGTATACAAGACAAGTAAAATCTGAAAGTTTAGAAAACAAATTTCTAGGTAAAAATTTTGTTTTCGATCACAGAAAAGCAGAAAGAATTTCTGATGATGTAGTTTCTAATTGTCATCAATGTGGCAAACCTTGTGATACTCATGTAAATTGCGCCAATGAAGGTTGTCACCTTTTATTTATTCAATGTGATGAATGTGCTGAAAGAACAGAGAACACTTGCTCTGCTGAATGTCAAGAAATAATTCACTTACCCTTTGAAGAACAGAAGGAACTTAGGAAAGGCAAACACGCAAGTAATAAAATTTTTAAGAAAGGTCGTTCAGAAAAACTGAAGTATAAAAAATAAAACTCTAATTAAACAGAAATTACAAGCTCTCTTTCGAGAGCTTTTTTTTAATTTTATAGTATGGATTTAAAACCTCCTTTTCGTAAAATTATTCATGTAGATATGGACGCTTTTTATGCATCGGTAGAGCAACTAGATAATCCTGAATTAAGAAACAAACCATTGGCAGTAGGAGGAAGTAGTGTTAGGGGAGTCGTTTCTGCTGCAAGTTATGAAGCAAGAAAGTTTGGTGTTCGCTCTGCAATGAGCGGTGTTTTAGCAAGAAAAAAATGCCCTCATTTAATTTTTGTGAAACCAAGGTTTTCGAGATATAAAGAAATATCTTCTAAAATTAGACAAATCTTTTATGACTATACAGATTTGGTTGAACCTCTTTCTTTAGATGAAGCCTATTTAGATGTTACCGAAAATAAAAAAGGAAACACCTCTGCTAGTTTAATTGCTCAAGAAATAAGAGATAGAATTTGGGATGAATTAGAATTAAGAGCTTCTGCAGGAATCTCAATTAACAAATTTATAGCCAAAGTTGCTTCAGACATCAACAAACCTAATGGTCAGAAAACTATTAACCCCGAAGAAGTTATTTCTTTTTTAGAAGAATTATCTGTAACCAAATTTTACGGCGTGGGAAAAGTAACAGCTGCTAAAATGCATAATAATGGAATTTTTAATGGCTCGGACTTAAAACAAAAATCGCTTGAAGAACTAGTTACTCTTTTTGGCAAATCTGGTAACCATTATTACAATATTGTAAGAGGTATTCATCTTAGTGAAGTAAAACCAAATAGGGTTCGAAAATCGATTGCTGCAGAACGAACTTTTATTGAGAATCTTTCTTCTGAAATCTTTATGCTAGATAAACTTAAAACTATTGCTGAAGAACTTGAAAACAGAATGGAGAAATTAAATGCAAAGGGTAAAACAATTACTTTAAAAATAAAGTATAGTGATTTTACACAACAAACACGTAGTAAAACACTGTCATACTTTGTTCAAAAACAAAATGAGTTTTTTCCTGTTATTGAAGAATTATTATTACAAGAAGATTTAAAAAACTCTGTTCGATTATTAGGCATCTCTTTTAGCAATTTAAATACTGAAACTAAAAAACCTATTTGGGTTCAATTACAATTTGAATTTTAAGATAATGGTATCTTTATAGAAACTTTTGTTCCTGCTGGCGTGTTATCTTCATTCTTTAAATCGTGATAGACTAATTCAAATTCTTCTTCGTAATCGTCTGAAAAAGTTTTTAATCGTTCTTTAGTTAACTCTATTCCTACCGATTTTCTTTTTAACGACTTTCCTTCTTTTATTTTTGCTGCCGCGCTTCTACCTATTCCATTGTCAGCAATAGTAACTTCAACAATATTCTCAGATACTTTACTTGCAGATAGTATTATTTCTTTATTTTCTTCTTTAGAAGACAACCCATGCCAAATAGCATTTTCAATAAAAGGCTGTAAAATTAAAGGCGGCACCTTTATGGTATCTGTATTTAAATCGGGATCAACATCTACACTATATTTAATTTCATTAGAGAAACGTATATTTTCAATACTCATATACAAACCCATAGTTGCTATTTCTTCTTTTAAACTAACTTCTTTTACTTTAGAAACATCTAAAATATTACGTATTAATTTAGAGAACTTATTTAAATAGTATACAGCTTGCTTTTGATCGTTATTTATAATGTATAATTTAATAGAATTTAAAGCATTAAACAAAAAATGCGGATTCATTTGTGTTTGTAACGCTTGCTGTTCTAATAACAATACTGTTTTATCATTATTAATCAGTTTTTGACGATATATAGAATACAAAGCAATACTTAATAAAGCAATTGTAATTAATGTTATAATTAAAATGTTTCTATTTTTTAAAAACAACAACGATTCAATTTTTGATTGACTTTCTAGATAATCAATTTCATTACGTTTAGATTGCATGTTGTGTTTAGAAATAAGGTTGCTTACATACGAAATGTTTTTTTCATCAAGTGTCTTTTTTTCTAACTGTGATGCTTGCTTATAAAAATTATGAGATTTTTGTAAGTCTTCAGTATTTTCATAAAGTTCTGACAGTAAGTAAAGGCTTCTAATCTCATTTTTCTTATTCTCAAATCCACTAGAAATTCTCAACCCTTCCTTTAATGTTTCTTCTGCTTCTTTATATTTTTCAACTTTTAATTGTGCACAACCTAAATTATTATAAGTTCTTGCTAAATAATATTTATTACTATAATCAATAGCTTCTGGTAAAACACCTTCCATAACACCCAATGCCTTTTCATAGTTTCTTTTTTTTATATGAACACTGGCAATACTGTTTTCACAAATTATCTTCCCTACCTTAGAATCTATTTCTTCATCAAACTTTAATGCTTTTTTATAATTCTCTAATGCTTCATCTAACAACAAAAGATTCTCTTGTGCAAAACCTATGTTTTGATAATTAATAGCTAAACCTCTTTTATCTTGAAGCTCTTTTTGAATTTGAATAGATTTCTCAAATTGTTGTAACGCTAAATCATACTGTCTAAGTGCCAAGTATATATTTCCTATACTATTTTCAGAAATACTAATGCTTTTTTTATTACTTATTGAAGGTTTTTTTATTCTACGCGCCATCGTCAAGGCTGTCTGATGATAATTCAAAGCATTTCTAACATCTCCTTGTCTTCTGTAAGCAACACCTATCATGTTTAATGATAATAACTCAACATCTAAATTTTTAATCGCCTTAGATAACTTCAGAGCCTCTTTATGATATTTTATTGATTTTTTATTGTCTGATTTCTTCCTAAAGAAGCTTCCTAAACTATTTGCTGCGAAAAGCTGACCTATTATATACTTTTTCTTAAGACTCCTCTCATATAGCTTATAATAATCTTCCTCTGTAAACTTATTTCTTCTATTTGCATAAAATAAAGAATCAAGACTAAAATAATCATCCGTTTTTAAACGAATAACTTCTTCTATAAGATTCTCTTTAATTTTCGTGTTCCCTTCTTGTGAAAAAACAAAAAAATTAAAATGAATTAAAAAACAAAAAATAAGTCCTCTTACCATCATTTAAAACTTATCTAAAAATTCTGATTTTCGTTGTCTAGATACAGGAATCTTATGATTCATTTCTAAAATCACATAACCATCCGTCTTGTAATATTCTTTTACTTTATTAAGGTTTATGATGTACGAATTATGTATTCTAAAAAATTGATTATCTGGTAGTAGATGATTAACTTCTTTTAACTTTTTAGTTACAACTATTTTTTTATTATCTGTAGTATGAATTGAACTATAATTCCCATCCGATTCTACACAAAGTATTTCTTGAGGCTTTAAAAAGATTAACCTTCCATCTGCATTAATGATTATTTTTTTCTCTTCTAATCTTTGATTAAAGCTAAACAGTATTTTCTCAAA